>JAQUAR010000018.1 GCA_028687155.1 Methylacidiphilaceae bacterium
GTGGAACGGCCAGGGCTCTCCTCAGATGGCTTCTCCCCGGACCAAATCTGCAAGGCCCCCTGGACCCGGGATTCGGCGTCGATCAGGAAGTTCGCACCCGTAACCACCCGTTCCCCTTCTTGGAGCCCGGCCAGGACCTGGTAATCGTCGTCGATCTTCTCCCCCAAGCGGACAAAGCGGGGCTCGAGATGGCCTCCGCCGTGATCGACGAAGACGACGAAACGCCTCCCCGTCGGAATCACAGCATCGCTTCGCACGGCGATCTGCTCCCCGTAGTCGAGGTGAGCTGTCACGTCGGCGTACATTCCGGGACGTAGCTTGTGACCAGGATTCGATAGGATGATCCGAGCCTGCAGCCGACGCACCGCTTCGGTGAAATGGGGCTGCACAAAATCAATATGACTCCGGAACCGATCTCCCGGGAGCGCGGGAAGAGTCACCTCGCAAGACTGGCCTTCCGAGATGAAGGGGGCTTGATCTTCCGGGAATTGCGCGAGCACCCACACCCGGGAGAGATTGATAAGGCGAAAGAGCGTCTGTCCCGCCGAGAAGCGCATCCCCTCGATCACGTTT
Organism: Methylacidiphilaceae bacterium; assembly: GCA_028687155.1. Lineage (GTDB taxonomy): Bacteria > Verrucomicrobiota > Verrucomicrobiia > Methylacidiphilales > Methylacidiphilaceae > Methylacidimicrobium. The sequence goes on from JAQUAR010000018.1 coordinate 574, forward strand.
TTCTCATGCACATGACCGGAGATGGGAGAGAGAAGATCGAAGGTTCCCCGAATCCCTTTCCCCGTACGAACGCCATTGGTCGACATGCTCCAGGCAACCTTCTCGAGATCCCGGATCTGGTCGTCGGTCAGGTCCCAGACTCGGATCCGGTTCCGGATATGCACGAACTGCTGATCGAGGAGAATCGGGTTTGCCTTTTGAATCAGCAGGCTCCTCCGCCAGGCGCGGTAGGCGCGGATGTAGTCCATTTGCGCTTGCACCCAGTTTTCCGAGAGGATCGTCGCGAGTCTTTCCCCCTTGTGGACCTCTTTCCATAAATAGTTGGCATAGAGCTTGATCACATACCCATCGCCAGCCTTGACGTTGATGTCGACCTCCTTCGACTCGTCCACCGCCAGGATGGCGGGTGCGCGCAGTTCCCGCACAAGATGGCGCCTCTCGACGACACCCGTGCGGACTCCGATCGCTTGGAGCCGCTCGGGAGGAACGAAAAAGGGACCCGTCTTCGGAGAAGGCTGATCCGAGACTCCTTGCGGAGCAGGAGTCGGGGAACCAGGAAGGGGAGTCTCTTCCGGTTTTTGGGGCGAAGAGGCATGCGCGTGAACGGCCACCAGATCCATGCCGCAGATCGGGCAGTTGCCCGGAACGGGAGAGCGCACGCTCGGATGCATGGTGCAGGTGTAATAGAGAACGCTCCCCTGCTCCTGAGGGCCTGCGAACGACCAAGCTCCGAACCAACCCGACAGGCAGAGCGTCAGAAGAAGGGCTGGTATCGGGAGGCTGCTGTTCACGGATGGGGAGAAACCGGCTCTGGTCTGATCAAACACCCCTTGGGACAGAAACCCTCGCCCGCCTTCCGCAAGGACGAGGCTTTCCTTCTCTCATCATAAACCCGCGCCGGGGTCGCGCAGCGCCATCGGAGGATTCCAGAGGATCTCCGCCCCGAGAAAGGCTTCTCGCGCTCCCCTCGGCTGCCGAAGCTGCCGAAGGAAGGCCGCAGTCGGAAGAAGCTCTTGCGTGAGGCGAGGCGGCTTCGGGAGGATTACCGGCGCCCGGAGGCGAGATCCCTCGTCTTCCGAACGAAACTCTTCGTCCACGGCAAGGGATTTTTCCCGATCCATCGGAACTCCGAGGCTCGGAGCTTCCGGCTCTCCTCCCCGAGGAAGCTCTGGCCTCGGCTCCTCTGGTCGCGCTTCCGGAATCCGACTGGGGGAAGGTCGCGGCCCCGGCTGGGCCGGCGGAAGCGGCTCGACTTTCCCCCGGCGGTAGGCGAGAGCCGTCTGGACCGCCAGCAGGAGCAAGATGCCCAGAAGAGTGCCCCATTCGGTCGAAAAAGAGAACCCCACTCCCAGAATGGGAGCGATCCCTTCGCCTTCCTGGAGCCAGCCGGTCATCCTCTTTCCGTTTTCTCTTTCCAGTTAAGAAGAAGGCACGCTTCCCGACGTCGTCCCCGAAGGTTCGCCCGCGATGTTCGAGCGCATCGCCGTATCGGCCTGGATGTTGCGCAGCCGGTAGTAGTCCATCACCCCGAGATTCCCTTTCCGAAAAGCATCCGCCATGGCCAGCGGAATCTCGGCTTCCGCCTCGACGAGCTTGGCTCGCATCTCCTGTTCCAGGGCCACGGCCGCCGCGCGACGCACCTCGGCTTTGGCCTGCGCAACCCGTTTATCCGCTTCCGCCTGCTCGGCCTGGAGCTTCGCCCCGATGTTGTCGCCAATGGTGACTTCGGCGATGTCGATCGAGAGGATTTCGAATGCGGTTCCCGAGTCGAGGCCTTTTTGAAGGACCGTCTTCGAGATCCGATCCGGATATTCCAACACCTCCTTGTAATTGAGTGCTGACCCGATCGTCGTGACGATGCCTTCCCCCACCCGAGCGATGATCGTCTCCTCGGTCGCTCCCCCGACGAAACGCTCGAGATTGGTGCGAACGGTGACTCGGGCTCGCGCTTTCACGGAAATTCCGTCCTTGGCCACGCCTGTAATCGTATTTTGCCCCGTCGCCGGATTCGGACAGTCGATCACCCTGGGATTGACGCTGGTCCTCACTGCCTCGAAGACGCTCTTCCCGGTGCCAATCGTGGCCAAGTCGATCGCACACGCCCGGTTGAAATCGAGAGAGATTTGCGCTCGGTCGGCGGCGATCAGGGCTCGCACCACCTGCTCCACGTTGCCGCGCGCCAGGTAGTGGGATTCCAATTGGGCTGTGCTCAAATCGATGCCGGAACGGACCGCAGTAATGCGATTGTTGACGATGAGCGAGGGAGGGATCCCGCGCAACCGCATGGCGACCAGATTGAACAGGCTCACCCATGCTCCGGAGATGAAGGCGCGAACCCAAATCCCGAGGAAATTGATCACGAGAAAGGCTCCAACGAGCCCGACGACGGCCAAAAGACCGAGAAAGAAAAGGGAAATCACGGGCTAATCCTCTCGCTTACTGCCTCACAATCCAATGGCCGTCACGCCACGCGACTACCCGGATCTTCGCACCTTTGTCTAGAAATCCGCTCTCCGCGGGCGACCTCGGTCCGCTTCTTCTCGAATAGGGCGACCCCAATGGGATGGCAAGGCGAAAGGAGAATCCCCTGTCCGCTACCCGCTCGGCGGACGGTCCGGCAGCAGGCAAAACAGAAGGCGGTCATCTCTCCTCGTCCAATGCCTCGACGACGACGCGGACTCCCTCCGTCGAAACGATCCGCAGCCGGCTGCCCGCAGGAACGAAAGCCCCCGATGTCACAACGTCGACCAGCTTTTCTCCAAAGCGCGCGGTGCCCGCGGGCCGCAGAACGGTAAGCGCAACCCCTTCTTCTCCGGGCCGCACGCGAGGCACCATCTTTTCCGCGGAGATCCCTTCGGGACCCAAGCTCAAACGCCGTGTCGGCAGGAACCGCGCGGCAATCGCCCCCAAGGCGAAGGCTCCCAACGCCGACAGCGTGAGCGACAGGAGCGGCTGGGCGAGCCGCTCGGCGCCGATCCAGACCGCCTCTGTGGGATACCGATCGACCATGGCGAAGAGCAATCCCATGACGACGAGAATCAATCCGACCATCGTGGGCAGAAGAAGGCCCGGCAGAAAGAGGAATTCGAGAACGATCAGCCCGATCCCGGCAAGAAAGAGAAAGAGCGGTTCCCAACCGCTCAAGCCCGCGAGATAGTAACCAAAGAAGTAGAGGAGAAAAAAGAGCAAGGCCCCCCCGCCAAAAAGCCCAAAGGAACCCCCGGTCTTGATCTCTAAATAGCCCAACAGAAGGCCGAGCCCAAGCAGCAGCGGACCGGCGGCCATCAGGGCGCGCGCAAGCTGCTCAAAGCCGGTGGGGCGCAACTCCTGCACACGTGCGCCAGGGCCACCGATCTGGAGCGCCAAGCTCCGCAGATCGGCAACGCTTCCTTCGGAAAGCAATGGTTCCGGTGGATGGCCATAGCGACGCGCCGCCTCGGTATCCGTCAGTGTCAGCACCTTCCCTTTCGGGAGAAGCAGAGCCCCTTCGATCACAAGGCCGCTTTCCCGATCCACCATGGCTTCGAATACCGCCGGATTGTGGCCATGACGCTGCGCCGTCGCCCGCACCAGCGCCTGGTAGGCCGAAAGGATCTTCTTCTCGTAACTTTCGGGGATGTTCTGCACGGATCCGCCGCCGGGAGAGGCGAGAACCGGAGTGGCAGCGCCGATCACGGAGCCGGGAGCCATGTAAATGTGCCGAGTCGCCGCCGCTACGAACGCGCCGGCCGAAAAGGCCTTCGGATCGACAAAGGAATAAGTGGCCTGTTGATTCGGAAAATGCTCGAGGATGCGAATCATCTCCTCCATCGCGTCCGCTCGGCCTCCGGGAGTATCCAAATCGAGGACGAGTGCGGCGGCCCCCTGGGAGACTGCCTCTTTCACCCCTCGACGCACCAAGTAGACAAGAGCCGGTTCAATTTCCCCATGCACCGGAATCACGTAAATGAGATTGCCCGCCTGGGAGGCGGAGGCTTGGGCGAGGAAGGCAAGGATCCCAAAGAGCTTCCAGGAGAGGCTCAAGCCGGCACCGCTCCGCATAAGCTGTGCTCCACCTTCCAGCAAGGAGTCGCGGACGTCAATCCCGGGCCCAAAGAGTATTGACAGGATTCGTCTTCTTGCGCGAGGCTTCTCCACGCATCTGGGCGGGCGAATGGCAACTCTCTTCCTCTCTCCGAGAGAGTCGGATTTCTCAAGAAAGAGCTATACCCTCGTCGCGTCCCTGCTTCTCCTATGGCTCGCGGCGCTGCTCCCGGCGTTGGCGGCCGAGGAGTCGGCGAGTGCCAACTCCTCTGGGACGGCAACCAGCGGAGGCCAGAGTTCCTCGACCCAGAGTTCGTCGAGCCAGAATGCGCAAGTCGCGGAGTTGATCAAGCGGCTGGAGGATCAGGGGATTCCGGTCCAGGCGAACACCAAGGGGATCGTTCTCTCGGGGTATGTGGATGCGAGTTACACCTACAACGCGATCAACGCTCCTTCGTTTAACCAAGTGCCTGGTTTTACGCCGCCGCCGGGCTATACAGGGCCGACCAATGCGGCGGGGAGAGCCTTAGGGTATCCGGCGATTCCCGGGCGGGAGCCGGTGGATGGGATTCCTGGGGGAGGCTTCAACATGAACGCCTTCAAGCTGGCCTTGGAGAAACCGTTGACCGACGAGAACCGGTGGCAGGCCGGCTTTCGGGCCGATCTGATCGTGGGGCAGGACGCCTCGATCGGTTCTCCGGACACGATCGGGGGCTTGGGGACCAACACGAGTTCGCTGGCTCTTTTCAACACCTCGAGCTTCTGGCTGGAGCAGGCCTACGTGGTCTTCCGGGTGCCGGTGGGCAACGGGCTCGACATCCGGATCGGGAAGTTCGTCGATCCGGCGGGCTACGAGGTGGTGGAGCGGCCGGTGAACTTGGACTTCAGCTACGGGCTGCTCTTCAGCAACCTCTTGCCGACGACGCTGACGGGGATGCAGGCGATCTACCATTTCGACGACCAGTGGTCGACGAGGTTTGGGGTGGCTGACGGGGGCTTCGACGTCTCCCGCGGAGGCTATAACTACTACGGGTACCTCAACAATACGATCGATAGCAACGCGGCCTATCTCCTCTTTTGGAACGGGCAGTGGGAGTCCAAGGGCAAGAACGCCATCTTGAGCGCAACGGCCATGTACGGCTTCAACGGAGTCAATCCTCCGGGCTTCGGCGCCTCCCCGATCGACGGGATGGCCCAACCCTACGGGATCGCGCAGGGGATTCGCGGCGAGGGGACCTTCAACCAGAACAACGCCTTTTTCCTGGGCGATGTCTGGGGCTCCTGGGCGCCCAAGTTCGCCCACGACAAGCTGCTCCTGGGCTTCGAGTTCACCGGAGGCTTCTACAATAATGACGTCAGCTACGTCTCCCCTGCGGTCAGCGGTCTGCCCATGGGCCTCTACAGCGGTCCCTCCAACTGGTATGGCGCCGCCCTCCACGCGAAGTACCAGTTCAACTCGATCATCAGCCTCTCCCAGCGGGCCGAATGGATGCAGGCGGGCTGGAACAGCATCCTCGCCGGCCACAACGCCCCCACCGATATCTGGGAATATACCGCCACCTTGGCCTTCGACCTCGCCGATAACTTCATGATCCGACTCGAAGGAAGAGTCGATTGGGGCCTCGGGGTCATGGCCTACTACGGCTACCCCTTCCAGGGAACGACCTCCCCAAGCGCCCTCCTCTCCTCTGCCAATGGCCCCATCTTCCTGGGCGCCCTCGAATTCGTCTACAGCTACTAGCTTGCCTCTCTCACAAAGTTCGTAGCCGAGGCAGGGTCGAATCTCGCCGCTCCCCTCTGCTTCGGAGGACGGCATATCGCCCGATGATCCCGCCCTCTCTTCCCGTGCGCCAGTAGAGCAAGCGTAGCGGCAGCCGAGCTCCCGCAGACGGATGGAATTCGGAAACGAAAGGAGCGGCACGCCCGTCGCCGAATTCCGGCCGCCATCGGACCCAGATCTCTTCCACTCGCCCACTTTCGAGAGCGATTCGATTCCAGTTTGCGTCTCCCAAAAGACAGACGCGGGACACGCACAGGTTGAGGAGCTGCGGGAGCTGAGCGAAAGGAATCTTGCGGGCCCGCACCCCGCCCGCTCGTTCCGACAGGTCCCAGGGGCTCCAAAGCTCTTCCGGACGCCCCGCCCTTCGCTTGCGGCAGAGCAGGTCGGCCAGCAGCTCGGCCCCCTCGGGCCGCATCGACAGGCGCCCGTCAAGAAAGAGTTCCGTCAGCAGCACGACCATGGCCGACGACGAGCCCCTCCCCGAACACCGATCCGACGGTGAGACGAACGCCTCGCGCAAATTCCGCCGCAGCCATCCGCCGTTTCCCTTCGACCTGCAGATCGCGCAGAAGCAGGCCCCCGGATTTCCCCGCTGCCACAAGGATCCCGTGGGGATCGATCCGCACGACTTCACCGGGTCGTCCGGAAGCTCGAATCGACACGATGGTCCCAAAGATCTTGAGCATACGCGCCTGTCCACCGTCGCGAAGCCATGTATAGGCGACAGGCCAGGGATTCATCGCCCGAACGTGTGCATGAATCTCCCACTTGTCTCGGCTCCAGTCGATCTCCCCATCCTCCTTGGACAACTTTCTCGCATAGGTCGCTTTTGTTGGATCTTGCGCCACCCTTTCGGCCGAGCCGGACGCAAGACGATCGAGAGCTTCCACGACGGCTCGCGACCCCAATTTCGCCAAGCGCGCCTGCAAGGTTCCCGCCGTGTCCGTGGAGCGAATCAAGAGCTTTTTAGTTAACAAAATGTCCCCCGTATCCAATCCTTCGTCCATCCAGATCACGGAGACCCCGGTCTCCCGGTCGCGGCTGCGAATCGCCGCCTGGATCGGCGCGGCACCCCGATGGCGGGGGAGGAGCGAGGCGTGCAGGTTGAGCGCAGCCTGGCTCGGAATCTCCAACACCTCACGCGAAAGAATTTGCCCGTAAGCGACGACGATTAAGACGTTCGGTTGGAGGAAGCGGATCTGCTCGATGGCGGTCGGGGAATTGATCTTCTCCGGCTGAAACATGGGGAGATGCAGATCGAGTGCGGCGGCTTTGACGGGGCAAGGGGTCGGGAGCCGGTGTCGCCCCGAAGGACGATCCATCTGGGTGATCACTCCTTGCAGCCGATAATCCCGATGCGCGGCGAGCGCGCGAAGGGTGGGGATCCCGAATTCACCCGATCCGATAAAGACGACTCTCATGTTCAAGACAGAAGAACGCAAAGCGAAGGCGACCGGATCTCACGGCCGCCGCCGGGGCCTGTGCCTGTGGCGAATCGCTGTTGCCAAGGGAGAAGGGGAAACGGGGGAAGCGGACGTCTCCCGTTGCCCAAGGGACGCTCCGCACCCTGTGCAGAGGTAGTCATAGATCTCCTTTCCCGGCAGAACGAGCAGGAGCCGCTCCCGGACCGCCATGGGCTTCCGGCACGAGGAACAATAAAGAGTCGAAGCCGAAAAACTTTCGAAGGACCGGCTCATGAGTTAAACTTAGCCATTGCCGGCGACAAGCCGCAAGGCAATTGGTAACCCGACGTTGCGTCGGCTGGGCGACCCGTCTCTTCCCCGCTTCTTCCCGTTTTGGAGAGGAGGTGGAGAGAATCGGGCGACGGAAGAGGGAGCTGATCATGGAACGAGCGTTTTCCTCGGAGGTCGACGCGCTCCTCGATCGAGCCACGGCCTTATTGCGTGCGGGAGAGATCGTCGGAGTGCCGACGGAAACGGTTTACGGACTGGCGGCCGACTCGACCAATCCCGCGGCGGTTACAAGGCTCTTCGAGCGGAAGAGGCGAGCCTTCTCCCACCCGGTCAGCCTCCTCTGTGCGTCGGCGCGGATGGCCTTTGGCCTGTTGACCGATCTTCCGGAGAGTGCCGTCCGGCTCGCGGAGCGTTTCTGGCCCGGCCCACTGACCATGATCCTGCGCAAGCGACCCGAGGCCGTTCTCGATCTCCTGACGGCGGGCCTCCCGTTCGTGGGGGTACGCGTCCCCGATCATCCGCTCACCCTCGCTCTTTTGAAGCGCTTCGGTGGTCCATTAGCCACCTCGAGCGCCAATCGCTCTGGCCATATCAGCCCGACCACGGCCGCTGCCGTCCGGCGCGAGTTTGGGGAAGAGATCTCCCTCGTACTCGACGGCGGTCCTTGTTGTGTAGGCGTAGAATCGACTGTGATTTCCCTTGCGCTTCCGCGGGCCCTCTTAGTTCGCCAAGGGGGAGTCCCACGTGAGTTTCTGGAAGAAGAGATCGGCTCTCTCGATTGCGAAACGGACCACGAACGTCCCCAACCGGCCCTCGGTCGTCTTCGTCAGTCTTATGCTCTGCGAACGCCCCTCATCCTGATCCAAGCGCCAGGAGAGGTTCCCCTCTCCGAGCGAAGGGAGGCCGGGCTTCTCGCCTGGGGGCCCTGCCAAGACGGTTTTGCCATTGCGCGCAGCCTCTCTCCGTCTTCCCGATTGGAGGAAGCAGCGGCCAATCTTTTCAGTCAGCTTCGGGAGCTCGACGAAAGCGGTCTAAACCGGATTTATGCCATGCTGGCACCCAATCACGGTCTTGGCCGAGCGATCAACGAGCGGCTCCGAAAGGGAGCCAACGTTTCCGCTTCCCCGAACAACCACGGCAACCAGACTCAGGCGAGGAGGCCCGCTTCTCCCTCCTCTTCCGGATCCTGATCCGGCACCACTCGCGCGACGCTGACCAGCCGATCGCCTTGGTCAAGCTGGAGAAGGCGCACTCCTTGGGTATTGCGCCCGACTCGCCGGACTCCCTTCACCGGCATCCGGACCGTAATCCCTTTCTCCGTAAGGAGCATGAGCTCATCGCCATCGACGACCGAGAGAGCGGCCACCACCTCTCCCGTCCTCTTAGTCATCTTCATGGTGATGACCCCCTTGCCGCCACGTCCCTGCCGGCGGTATTCGTCAAAGTCGGTCCGTTTCCCGAGGCCGTTGGAACCAGCCACCAAGAGAGTGGCAGCGGGATCGACCACGGCGGCCGCCACGACCCGGTCCTCCTTGGACAAGCGAATACCCCGTACCCCGCCGGCGGTCCTACCCATGGAGCGGACCTCCTCCTCGGGAAAGCGGATGCTCAAGCCTTCTCGAGAAATTAAGACGACTTCGCGATCGCCCGTAGTGAACTTCACGTCGATCAACCGATCGCCCTCCGAGATGTTGATCGCCCGGATCCCCTTCTTGCGCATATGGGCAAAGTCGGACAGCGGCGTCTTCTTCACTTGGCCGAGGGCGGTACAGAAGAAGAGGAACCCCGGGCGATCCCAGGAGGCTCCCTCTTCGGAGGAGTCCACCACCCGAAGGAGGGAGGCAATCTCCTCGCCCTGCGCGAGCTGGAGCACGTTGGCAATGCTTCTGCCCTTGGCCGCCCGTGCCATCTCCGGAATTTCATAGACTCGCTCCACGTAGGCACGCCCCGCCGTGGTGAAGAAAATCAGGTGATCATGCGTGGAGGCGGTGAAGAGTTGCTCCACGAAATCATTTTCTTCGGTCCGTTCGCCTTCCTGGGCCACCATCCCGATCACGCCTCGGCCGCCGCGCCGTTGCAGCCGGTAGTTGGCCAAGCCCGTTCTCTTGATATAGCCTCGATGCGTCAGGGTGATGACGACCGCTTCCCGGGCCACCAGATCTTCAAAGGCGACCTCCCCTTGCGCCGGCACGATCTCCGTCCTCCTCGGGGTTGCCCGCTTGGCGGCAATCTCCAGCAGTTCAGTTCGAATCAGGGCCAGGACCCGAGCTTCGCTTCCGAGAATCTCCTCGAGCTCCCGGGCACGCTCCATCAGCTTTCGATAGTCCTCAATGATCTTTTCCCTCTCGAGACCGGTGAGCTGGTAGAGGCGCAGGTCGAGGATCGCGTCGAGCTGCGCGTTGGAGAGGACGTATCGGCCGTTCTCCAACCGCTCCGCATGGCGAACGACGATTCCGAAGGCTTCTACCTGCTCTCGAGTAAATTCATATCCGCCCAGCTCGATCCGAGCGGCTTCCCGATTGGCCGCCCCTCGAATCACGCGGAGAAACTCGTCCAAGTTCGCCAGGGCGATCAGATATCCCTCCAGGATCTCCGCCCGCTCTTCGGCCTTCCGGAGTTCAAAGCGGCTGCGCCGCAGAACCACCTCTCTCCGATGCTCCAGGTAGGCAAGCAGCATCTCCTTGAGATTGAGGGTGCGAGGCCGTCCTCCGTCGATCGCCAGGGAGTTCACGGCAAAGATCGTTTCGAGGGGAGTGAGCCGATAGAGATTGTTTTCGACGACCTTGGCCAGGGCATCGCGGCGCAGCTCGATGACGACCCGGGTGTTCTCGTCGGATTCATCGCGGACGTCGCTCGCATCGATCATCTTTTCCGTGATGAGATCGCCGATCCGCTCCACCAGGGTAGCTCGATTCACGTTGAAGGGGATCTCGTCGACGATGAGGGTCGATCGCCCGTTCCTCCCCTCTTCCACGTGCAGACGCGCTCTTAGTCGCACGCTTCCTTTTCCGGTCAGGAAATAGTTTCGAATCCCCTCCTGTCCCACCACGATCCCTCCGGTCGGAAAATCGGGTCCTCGGACGAACTGGAGCAGATCCTCTGCGGTCGACGCGGGGTTATCGATGAGAGCACAGACACCCTGCACAAGCTCACCGAGATTGTGCGGCGGGATGTTCGTTGCCATCCCCACCGCAATGCCCGTGCTCCCATTGAGGAGCAAGTTCGGAAAAGCCGCAGGAAAGACAACGGGCTCGGTTCGCGTCTCGTCGTAGTTTGGGACGAAGTCGACCGTGTCCTTGTCCATGTCCGCCATTAAAAGGGATCCAAGATGGGTCAAGCGGGCTTCGGTGTACCGCATCGCCGCAGGGGGATCGCCTTCCACCGACCCGAAGTTACCCTGTCCATCGATCAGCAGGTCGCGCATCGCCCACGGCTGAGCCATGTGGACCAAAGTCGGATAGATCGCCTGATCACCATGCGGGTGATAGTTTCCCATGGTCTCGCCGACGATCTTGGCGCATTTGAGGTGTTTCCGATTCGGAGCCAAGCCGAGCTCGTGCATCGAGTAGAGGATCCGTCTCTGCGAGGGCTTCAATCCGTCGCGCACATCCGGGAGAGCGCGGGAAATGATGACGGACATCGCATAGTCGAGGAAGCAGTTGCGCATCTCCTCGGAGACGTCGCGGGCCTCGAAGCGCTCCGCTCCCAGAAGCGGCTGCCCCTCTCCCTCGGTTGTCCCATCCGGCATGTAATCTACTCTCCCTCTACACGTCCAGATTGCGGACGTGAAGCGCGTTTTCCTCGATGAACCGTCTCCGGGGCTCCACAATATCCCCCATCAGCGTCGCAAAAATCTCTTGCGCCGTAGCCGCATCGGCGATTTCGACCTGCAGGAGCTTTCTGCGCTCCGGGTCCATCGTCGTCTCGTAGAGCTGCTTCGGATTCATCTCTCCCAACCCCTTGAACCGCTTGACCTCGACTCCGCGTCTACCCACCTCCTTGACGGCCGTCAAGATTTCGCTCGGCGAATAGAGGAGCCGACGGCTCTCTCCCTCCCCTTCGAGAAAGGCGTAGAGAGGCTCTACGGAGCGAGCCCGGGAGATAGGCATCCCCAGCTCGGCCAGTTGGTCGAGCTTCTCCCGGATGCTCTTACTTTCATAAAGCTCAATATGGGTCGCCCGGCGGAATCGCGGTCTCGACTCTTCCGCACCGTCGCCCCCTTCGGCGGAAGCCGACTCTGCTTCCGGCTGCTCCAGCGCCGGCTCTTCCTCGGGGGTCGTAGGCTCCGCTTCTGAAGAAAGCCCGGTCCCGCCATTCCCGTTGTCGTGCTCAAAAAGCGCCAAGTCGGGATTGGCTTCGGCGAAACGAGCGAGATCCCCATCCGAACAGAAGAAACGGACCTCTTCC
>JAQUAR010000283.1 GCA_028687155.1 Methylacidiphilaceae bacterium
GCTGAGGGATCGAAAACCATTTGAGCGGCTTTCGATAGTCGCGATGGCGTGCTTGGACCACTCGTGCGAGCGTCGGCGTCATCTCCGGCCGCATGGCCACCAGCCTTTCCCCTCGATCGGCGAACTGGTAGACTTGCTCCAAGATCTCGGAGCCCGATTTTTTCCGATAGAGCTCCAGTGGCTCGAGCACCGGGCCATCGTACTCCACGAAGCCGTAGCGCCGGGCAGTGCTCCGCCACCGGCAGAGGATGGCTTCCCGGAAGGCAAGATCCTCCGGGTAAAAATCGCGGAATCCGGGAAGAGGCTGCATTGTGCGGCGCCCGCTCCTTACGTAACGCGGGTTGGCAAGATCAGGCACTATTCCCAACGGGACGCTTCAGCGCGAGCTTTTTTTCCCAGCCTCCTCCTCCAGCAGTTCTTTCGTGACCTTTTGCAGGATTCGCTTGACCTGTTTCCCTGGCTTGAAGCGAACAACCGCGCGAGGCGGAATCGTGATATCCCGGCCGGGACTTCGGGGATTCCGGCCGACTCGGGCGCGACGCAAAGCGACTTCAAAGACCCCGAAGTTCCGCAACTCGATGTTCTGCCGACTCCCGAAGCTCTTCATCAGGATCTGCAACAACGAGCCCAGCACTTTCGCCGCCTGCTGCTGCGGAAGCTTGGTCTCCTCCGCAACCTGCACCACCAAATCCCTTCGCGTCAGGTTTCCCATAGATCGATCCGTTGTGGCTTCCTCCTCCGGAAGCCGTTTCTACGGAAAGAATAGTCTGAAACTGGGCTGGCACAACCGAAAAAAGCAATAGGAAGCCCTTTTGCTCTCCCGCCCCCCCTCCATGGCGGCTAACCGGGAAGCGAATTTTCCCTCCTCGGCTTGCAAATCCAGGCGCGTCTGCTTTCCTTGGGCTCGGCATGTGCTTGTTCCCGCTTCTGGTGCAGCAGTCTCCCTGCCGAGGCTCTGCCTTCTGCCATCCAGGACCAGAGTTGCGGCTGCAGTTCCGCTAAGAGCTTAGCTTTATGGGAGAACGCTTTTTCCTCACGACGGCGATCGATTACGTCAATGGCTCGCCCCACCTGGGACATGCCTATGAGAAGACTCTTGCCGATGCGCTCGCGCGCTACCAGCGGCTCTGCGGACGGTCGGTCTTTTTCCTGTCCGGGGTCGACGAACACGGGCAAAAAGTGCAGCAATCGGCACGGGCGCTGGGGCTCGATCCTCAGGCTTTCTGCGATCGGCAGAGCGCCCTCTTTCGCTCGCTCTGGGATCGGCTCGACATCTCCTTCGACCGGTTCGCCCGGACGACCGACCCGTTGCACAAAGAGGCGGTCCGATCCTCCCTCCGGAACCTTCAGGAAAGAGACCTTCTCCGCTTTGAGGAGCATGAGGGTTTTTACAGCCTGCGGCAAGAGCAGTTCGTCACCGAGAAGGATCGGGTTGAGGGCCGGTGGCCGGAGATCTTCGGCGAAGTCGTTCCGATGCGGGAGCCCAACTACTTCTTTCTTCTCTCCCGATTCGGAGAGCGGATCCGGAGCGAAATCGAATCCCGCCCGGACTGGATCGTTCCCGAATTTCGCCGAAACGAACTGCTCGCCGCCTTGCAGCGGCCGCTGCAGGAGCTCTGCATCTCCCGACCCAGGAGCCGGCTTGACTGGGGAATTCCGCTTCCCTTCGACGAGCAGTACGTCACTTATGTCTGGTTCGATGCGCTGCTCAACTATGTTTCTTTCGCCGAAAGCGGGGATGGGAAGTCCTGGTGGCCGGCGGACCTGCAGATCATCGGCAAGGATATTCTTGTCCCCGCGCACGGCGTCTACTGGCCTGCCATCCTCTGCGCCCTGGGGCTCCCTCTCCCGCGGAGACTGCTCGTGCACGGATGGTGGCTCAATCGGGGAGCCAAGATGAGCAAGTCGACCGGAAACGCGATCGACCCTATTCCCTACCTGGAACGCTACGGATCCGAGGCACTCCGTTACTTCCTCCTGCGAGAGATGACCCTAGGCAACGACGCCGACTTCTCGGACGAAAAGCTGCTCCGGCGGTACCAGAGCGATCTGGTCAATGATCTTGGGAATTTTGCGCATCGCTCCCTCTCGATGATCGCCCGGTATCGAGGAGGACGGGTCCCTGGGTGGATCGACTCGCAGGCGGGCCAAGCAGAAAAGGAACTCGCCGCGGCTTTCGACGAAGTCGCCTATCGAAGCGCATTCGATCAGGGCGACACGAGCACGGGGCTCGCCGTCACCTGGGCTTTCATAGGCCAAGCGAATCGCTACGTCGATCAGGCCGCTCCGTGGCGGGCTGCCCGATCTCCCGATTCCAAGGAGCGGTTGGACGCGATCCTGGCGGCTCTGGCGGAGACCCTCCGCCGGATTGCCGTCTCTATCGAACCCGCACTTCCCCGGAGCAGCCGGAAGCTGCTGCTCCAACTGGGCATTTCCGAACGCCCCCTTCTCTCCCGCGCTTCCTTTGCCCCGCCGAGGGAAAGCTACCCGGTCGGGGTGCCTGAACCCCTATTCCCGCGGATCGAGGGATAGGTCGAAAAACACGGCAGTTTCCTCCCCTCTCATGATCTTGCCATTGCTCCGGGGAATTCTCTCTGTCATTCTCATGCCCCATGAGCGCCGAGAAACGCTTCGGATGCGGGTCTGTGTTTCTTCTCGTTCTCTTGGCCGTTAGCCTGTTGCTCAATTTCGTCTTCTGGAATGCGTTACAGATTCGGAAGGGCACCGGACCGGAATTGAAGCCTCCGGAATTCCCGGAAGAATTTGTTGCCGGGGATCCGGACCGGGAGCAGAAGATCGTGCTGATTCGGCTGCAAGGGATGATTGCCAGGGAGGAACCGGGCCAATTCTCCGACAGCATGGTCGAGGACATCGCCCTTCAGCTCCGGCAGGCTCGCGACGACCGCCGGGTCAAATCCATCCTTTTGGCGATCAACTCTCCGGGCGGTGAGGTCGATGCGAGTGATGTGCTCTATCACGAGATCGAACGGACGCGGCGGGTCAAGCCGGTCGTCGTCTACATGGAGTCGGTGGCGGCCTCGGGG
>JAQUAR010000284.1 GCA_028687155.1 Methylacidiphilaceae bacterium
TGCAGGTGATCGGAGACGATCTCTTTGTGACCAATCCGGAATTTCTGCGCAAGGGAATCGCGAAGGGGGTCGCCAACTCGATCCTGATCAAGCCGAATCAAATCGGGACCCTTGCGGAAACCTTGGAAACCGTCGATCTTGCGAAGAGAAGCGGGTACGGCGTGATGCTCAGCCACCGGTCGGGAGAAACGGAGGATCCCTTTCTCGCGCACCTGGCGGTCGCTTGCAATGCCGGTCAGATCAAAACGGGCTCCTTCGCCCGCTCCGACCGGATCGCCAAGTACAACGAGCTCCTGCGGATCGAAGAGGATTTGGGGAAGAATGGTCGATATGGGCACTGGTAACGCGACCGGCGGTGAGCCGACTTGTTCCGGCAGGCCTCTGTCATAGCTGCTTGCCCGGAGCGGAGCACGATCGATGAAGGGCGGCACGGTATGGGCAAAGCTGAGCCATCTGCTCGGGCTCGGCATCTTTTTCGCCGGCGGGGCCCTCCTCCTGACGGCCTTTTGGCCGCTCGTGCAGCAAATCGATCACCTGGAGCGCCAGAAGGAGCGGGTCCAACAGGAAGTTGCCGTCGAGCAGGGGCGCAATCGAGATCTCAATCTCCAACTCGAGTTGCTCCAGTCGGATCCGAATTACCTCAGCCGAATCGCACGGGACCGGCTGAGCTTAGGGAAGAAAGGGGAAATCATCTTCCGTTTCGATCCCTTCCCTCTCCCCTCGGATCGAGAAGCGACCGGCAACCGGTAGGGGCCCTTTTTGGGCAATCGTCTGCGTCGGAACATCAAACAAAGAGTCCGGCAATGCCGTCGGCCAAAAGCCGACCTTCGGGGGTGAGTCGGAAGTTTCCCTCCGAGAGCTCGCCCAAGCCTTGCCGGGTCAGGGCGAGGGCAGCTTCCGAGTTCCCGCCGATCCAAGAGGCGGGAATGCCGTCGCTCGTCCGAAGACCTAGGAGCAGCCGTTCGCGTTGCCGTAGTTCTTCCGAGAGCGGTTCCTGCTCCCTCGGAGGCTCCTGGCCCGCCGACAATGCCGCGATATAGCGCTCCGTGTCCCGACGGTTCTGCCAGCGGCGGAGCCCGACCGTCGAACAAGCCCCGGGACCAAGCCCGAGATAGTCGTTCCCCTTCCAATACCCCTGGTTGTGCCGAGACGCACGACCCGGTCGGGCGTAGTTGGAAATCTCGTACTGGCGATACCCGGCACCTTCCAAGAGCCGGAAGGTGGTTCGATACATTTCGATCGATCGATTCTCGTCCTCGGTCCAGATCCCGGCCGCGCGCGCTTTAAAAAAAGGGGTGTCCTCCTCAAAGGTGAGTTCGTAGGCCGAAATGTGCTCGGGTCCGAGCGCAATCGCTTCCCCCAAGGTCCTCTGCCACGAAGCGGGCGACTGGCCTGGGACCGCGAAAAGCAGATCCACGTTGATATTCCTGAATCCGGCATCCCGCAGGGTCCAGACCGCCCGTTTCACGTCCTCCGCGGTGTGCCGGCGTCCGAGCGTGCCGAGCACGTCCGAATCGAGCGACTGGACGCCCAAGCTCACCCGACCGACCCCGAGCTCGCGCCAAGCCACTGCTTTTGAGGGAGTCACCGTTCGAGGATTCGCCTCTAGCGTCGTCTCGACGGCTTCCCATGGATGGAGAGCTTCCGCAAGCCGGCGGAAAGCGTCGAGAGGCAGAAGCGATGGCGTTCCTCCACCCAAGTAGAGCGTTTCGGCTTCCACGGGGCAGTCCCGGGAGACCCTCTCCCATTCCCGCAAAAGGGCATCGACGAAGGTGCGCATCTCCGAAGCCGAGCCGGTATGGACATAAAAGGCGCAGTAGGGACAGATTGTCGCGCAAAAGGGGGTATGCACATAGAGATGCCGGATCGGTCGGCGGCTCGGCGCCGGCCCGGCCGGATCCAAGCATTCAGAAGCCACGACAAACCATACGACCCGACTCGCCAATGGAAAGAAGACTTTTCTGCCACTGCTGCCGACGCAGCGGCTTGTGACCAGATCCAGCCTGCGCTAGGTTGTCCCTATGGCTTTTTCCGATCACCTTGCAGAGGGAAGCTTTCCCTTCTTCCGGGAGCAAGCCCGGTTTCGCTCCCTCCTGGAACCGAAGACCGCTCCGGAGCTGGAGGCCATGGCGCAGGAAGCACACACCCTGACGACCCAGTTCTTCGGGAGAACGGTCCGGCTCTTTGCTCCGCTCTACCTCTCGAACGAATGTGTCAACGTCTGCCGCTATTGCGGTTTCTCGCGATCCAACCCGATCCTCCGGCTCACCCTGAGCCCGGAAGAGGTGGAGCGGGAAGCGCGCTGTCTCGCCGAACAGGGCTTCCGCTCCATCCTCTTAGTCGCCGGAGAGCACCCCAAGTGGGTCAGCCCCGGCTACGTCGCCTCCTGCATCCGCAGAATCCGCCTTTATTTCCCGTCGATCTCCATTGAGATCGCACCGCTGGAAGCCGAGGAATACCGGGAGATCGTCGACGCCGGTGCAGAGGGGGTGGTCATCTACCAGGAGACCTATCTCCCGGAAGCCTACGCCTCTCTCCATCTCTCCGGACCGAAACGCGACTTCGTCTGGCGACTCCAAGCTCCCGAAAGGGCCTATCGCGCCGGGTTTCGCCGGATCGGAATCGGCGCTCTCCTCGGCTTGGCGCCCTGGCGCCAAGAGGCCTTCGCCTTGGCGGCCCATGCCGCATGGCTTCTCAAGCATGCCTGGCGCTCCTCCTTGACGATCTCGCTACCCCGCCTCCGCCCGGCCGCAGGGGGCTTTTCACCGGAACATCCCGTTTCCGATCGAGAGTTCGTCCAACTCCATTGTGCGCTGCGGAGGCTTTTCCCTCAGGTCGGACTCGCGCTTTCCACCCGGGAGGCCCCTTCTCTTCGCGAGCGGTTGATCCCCTTGGGCGTCACCCTGCTCAGCGCTGGATCCCGGACCGATCCCGGCGGCTACACGGGCGCAGGCAGGGAGCGGCTTCATCGGACGGTTCACGGCCGGCTCGAAGCGCCGGCTTCCGCGGAATCGACGGATGAGGCGACGGGGCAATTTT
>JAQUAR010000285.1 GCA_028687155.1 Methylacidiphilaceae bacterium
TCAACACGCGGATCCTCGGCATCATCCTCAATCGGGTGCAGACCTCGGCCCGATCCTACTACGCCTATCAGTACGCCTACCGGCTTCCCGAGGAGCAAGAGCGGCCGCCGTCCCGCGGCCTCTCCGAGCGGTCCTAAAACGCGCGATGCCCCTGACCAAGCCGATCGAGCCCGAGAGTGGCCTGGCGGATCCCGTGCGAAGCCGGCGCTTGGGTCTGCTGGGAAGCGGATGCCTGGCTCTCCTCTTGGCCGTCCGTCTGCTCGATTTGCAGAGCCCCAAGGAGCGCCTCCTCGTGGCACCGCTCCAGCCGGAGCGGTGGCTGGCCCTCGCTCAGAAGCGCGCGGATCAAGGAAGGCTTGCGGAGGCCAAGGCGATGCTCGCCGAATCCCGGAGGGAAGCGGGGCCGATCAGCCCCATTCGCCTCAAGACGGCGACTCTGGCCATCGAACTGGGGGAACTTCGCACGGCCTTCCGCGATCTCCGGCTCGTCTTTCGTTACGATCCCAAGCTGCGTCGGCAAGCGATCTACGTCGCGAAGGCGACCTGGGGAGAGGAAGGGGGGCTTCGGCTCGTTCCAGCAAAAGACCTCCGGCTCCTCGCTGCCTACTTCGACCTCGCGCTAAAGGAGCAGTGGCTGGGAGAAGCGGCCCAGATCTGGGCGCGGGCGGAGCGGGAAAAGAAGCCGTTCGACTCTACCCTTTGCCGCCGCTACGTGGAAGCGCTCTGGGAAGCCGACCAGCTTTCCGATGCCAGGCAGGCCTGGAAGAACCTCTATCCCGGGGAAGGCATCGTCTGGAACGGGGGATTCGAGCAGGAGTTGGTGGGATGGGGCTTCGGATGGAGGACCAAGCCGCAGATCGGTGTGGGCATCCGTCGGGACCAAAAACAGGCTTCGGCGGGGAAGAGTTCCCTCCGGATCCGCCTGAGCGGACTTGCGGTGGAAAGCGACCATGTCTTGGTCGAACAGACGGTCCTCTTGTCCCCGAGCCATCGTTACGAACTGCGCGCGAAGGGCAAGGCCGAGGAGATCACGAGCAGTTCGGGACTGGTCCTCGAAGTCTGCGACGCGGAGACCGGGACCGTGTGGGCGACCACACCCGTGCTAGGGGGGACGACCGACTGGACCGAGCTTACGGCTCCGGTGGATGTGCCTTCCGACGGCGGTCCGGCATTCTTGCAGATCAAATGGAAAGGGACCTCGGAGTGGGAAATCCCCACCTACGGGATGGCGTGGTTCGATGAGCTGGAGATCGTCGACGCAGCACCGGGAGTCGACTTCCGGGGAGCCTCGGCCGCACCCGGAATCCGCGCACCCTAGTCGGCTCCTTCGCTGGACCGAGGGAATCCTTGAGGGGGGCACGCTCGGACTCCTCGTGCTGGCTCCCTGGCTCTTCGGCTCGGTCGAGCCCTGGGCGCAGGCTGCGGTCTTCTCCGCCACGGCACTGCTCTTCGCGGTCTGGTTGATCCGAGCGTCCGCCACGGGCAGGCCGCTCCAGCTCCCGCCGGGATGGATCCCGGCCGTCTGCTTCCTGGGCTGGGTGGGGTTCCAGGTGATGCCGATCCCCTCGGGCCTCGTTGCGTTCCTCTCCCCGGAGCGTCTTCGGCTGGAGCAGCAGGCGGCACACCTTCTTGGAATCTCGTCCCCGAAATGGTTCGCGCTCTCGGTCGATCCTCAGCTGACCCGGCGCTATGCCTGGGAATTTGCAGGAATCGGCCTGTATGCTCTTCTTCTCTGGAACATTGTTTCCGACGGGCGGCTGCTTCGTCGGCTCCTGCTTGTCGTCTTGGCCGCAGGTGCGGCTCTGACCCTCTTCGGAATCATTCAGCGAGCGACATGGAACGGTCTCTTATACTGGGTTCGCCCGATCCATGGCGGTGATCCCTTCGGCCCCTACGTCAATCGGAGTCATATGGGGGGTCTGCTCCTGTTAATCATCCTGCTGGGTCTCGGCTACCTCTCGGCTCGGTCTGCACGACGGGAAAACGGCCAACGCTTCGACTGGCGGACTTGGGTCCGGCTCCCGCCGGAAGAACTCTTCGAGCGGCTCCTACTTCCTCTGCTTCTCCTCATCATGGCGGCAGGTGTGCTGACCTCGAAATCGCGCGGGGCAATGGTGAGTCTCCTCCTTGCCCTCTTCCTCATGGCACTCTGGTTTGCGTCCCAGGGACGGGAGGAGCGAAGGGGCTTGCTGGGAATCGCAGGGTTCTTCGTGGCCGGGCTTCTTGCTGCCCTCTGGATCGCGGCCGATCTTTTTCTCGGCGCGACCGAGCGGCTTGGGGGCGAGGCACTCGCCCTCGATCAGAGCCCCCGCCTAGCGCTCTGGCCGGAGGCGCTGGAGCTTTGGCGTCGCTTTGCCTGGACAGGGACAGGCTTAGGGACCTTTGAAGTCGCATTCGTTCTGGTGCGTACGGTGTTTCCCGGCAACAACGCGGTCACCCATGCCGAGAGCAACTACATCCAGCTTCTCTGTGATACGGGAGTGGTGGGTCTCGGATTGGTATTCTGGTTGATCCTGGCGCTCCTCACGGCGGGATCGCGGTCTCTGGCCCGAGCGGAGGGTAGAAGGCGCAAGAGACTGGTGCTCGGCGGACTTGTTGCGGTGATCAGCGCCTGCTTGCAAGGGATAGCCAACTTTGATTTGAGCATCATGGCCAACTGGCTCTATGTGGTGGCGGCAATCGTGGTGATGGGAAAGGCGAGTGAGGTGGGGAAGGGTAGCAGTGCAGCTAGCAGCCTGTCGGACTTTCCTTTTCCCTCTGGAATATGGTAAAAGAGGGCATGGCTGAGCGATTTGTGACGGTAGATCGGATGACGCCGATGCTTTTGCCCGAGGACATGCGGGAGTGGGTGGCTGAGGACGACTTGGTGCATTTTGTCATCGCGGCGGTGGAGGGGATGGATCTGCGGGGATTTCGAGTCAACGTACGCGGGACGGGTGACGCGCAGTATCCGCCGTCGATGATGCTTTCGCTTTTGATTTATTGCTACGCCAACGGACTCTTTTCGAGTCGCCGGATCGA
>JAQUAR010000286.1 GCA_028687155.1 Methylacidiphilaceae bacterium
CGTGCCCAGGAGCGTGCCGCTATTCCCAGCGCCCGCTAAGCCCAAAACAAGACCCTGATTCTCCGGAGGGAACCAGCGGGAGGCCATTGGCAAAGCCACGGCAAAACTCGCTCCGGCCACACCTAGGAGAATGCCGATCGCCGGAAGCTCCCATAAGTAAGAGGCCTCTATCCAGCCCCAAAGAAGAGGGAGGGCGGTGAGGCCAAGCCCGGTCAGGGCCACTCGCCTTCCGCCGAAGCGGCTTTCCGCCCATCCGAAGGGAATTCGGAAAAGGCTTCCGGCCAAAATCGGCACGGCCACAAGACTTCCCTTCTGCCAGGGCTCCAGCCGGAAATCCGCAGCGATGAAGTTGCCGAGCGCTCCAAAGATGACCCAGATCGCAAAGCTAATATCGAAGTAGAGAAAAGACGAACATAGCGTCAAAACACGGGCATCGATCGCGGTATTCGTAGGTCGGTTCATATTTTAATTCTGAGTGGAGAATGTCTGGCTTCTGCTTTCGAAGGCAGATCGCGTAACATCGCGACCCGCTGAGGCGCACCGACCTAGGGCACATCGGCCATGGTGATCGGCACATAGCGATCGGGTTTCATCGCCTCCGCAGCGGCCTCGATGCAGACGGTGGAAGCCAAGTTGTAGGCACCGATCCAGGATTCCGCCATTTCCTGTGACCATGCGGACCCGAGAAAATGCTTGAGCGTGGCTAAAAGACACTTGCCGACGATCGGATACTGTTCTGGCCGGACGTCATACCGAATATGCTTCACACCCAATTGATGGAGATACGGTAAGAGTACGTCGGTCTTGTCGACGTTGCTGGTGATGAGAAGCAGCGACTGGAAGAGTCGCCTTTGCTGCTCGGTCATATCCGCCGGAAACAGGGAACGCACCTCCGGATAATGAGTAAACATGTAGTCGTAAAAATGCTCCGTGACCTTGGTTCCCAGCTTTTGAATGGCTGCACTACTCTGTTGAATCAATGCTGTGTTAATGCTCATGGTTGTTGTCTCGTCTCCTGTTGAGGTTGATCATCCAAACCGGCCTCCTGTCCGCATGAGCGAGCTTGGAGTCCGGGACCATCGCCAATTCTCCTCGACCCGCAAGGAGCGCCGAAGGGCTCTCGAGAAACCGGGATCTTGGCGAGGATTCGGCCATCCGAGAATCGAACCTCATACGGGCGGACCGCGAGCGGATGTCCGAGTCCCTCTCCGGTCCTCAGGGAAAAGGCGAAACCATGGAGCGGACAGAGCACCTTTTCCTGGTCAAGGATGCCCTCGGCGAGCCTTCCTCCTTGGTGGGGGCAGGTAGCCTCAAGGGCCCGGAGTCCTCCCTCTCTGAGACGGAATACCGCGATCGCCTGGCGGCCAACCTGGAAACAGCGACCTTGGCCGAGGGGAAGTTGCTCGACGCATCCCAGATCGAGCCAAACTGCTTTCCCGAGCGAAATGGATTGGGTCATTACACTCCCTCCCTCGAGGAGAGCTCCGTGAAACTCCGAAACTGGCCGGGTTCGACTGGGCTTTCTCCTTCCTTCCAAGGGTCACGATAGGCAGAGACCGCTGCCTCGATTTCGCGTTCGAGCTCCGCGGCCTGCCCCTCGGGATTCTCGACAAGGAGCGAGCGGAGCCGTTCAATCCCGAGCCGCTCGACGAAGAGGTAACTCCGTTCGGCATACCGGGCATTTCCCTGATAGTAGGCAAGGAATCTGCCGGCGAGGCGGAGCACCTCATCTGGATTGGAGACGGTGGCGAGCAGATCTCCCGCGCGAACTCGAGATCCGGCACCTCCGCCGACGTAGATCTGCCAGCCCGAATCAATGGCGACGACTCCGAGATCCTTCGTGGTTGCCTCCGCGCAGTTTCTCGGGCAGCCGCTGACCGCCATCTTCACCTTGGCAGGGGTTTCCAGACCCTGGAACCGCTTTTCCATGGCAACACCGAGCGAGGTCGAATCCCCGAGTCCAAATCGGCAGAAGTCGGTGCCCACGCACGTCTTGCAGGTGCGGAAGGCCTTCGTATAGGCATGGCCGCTCGGCATCCCGAGGTCCCGCCAGACAGCCGGAAGCTGCTCCTTGCTTACTCCCAGGAGGTCGATCCGTTGTCCTCCGGTGATCTTCACCATCCGGACTTTGTATTTCTCCGCCACGTCGGCGATTCGGCGCAGTTCGGCGGGAGTCACGATACCGCCATAGATGCGTGGCACCACCGAATAGCTGCTGTCTTTCTGAATATTCGCGTGCACTCGGTCGTTGATGTGCCGGGCGTCCCGCTCGTCTTCATACCGCTCCTTCCATAGGCTCTTTAGGAGAGTGGCTAAGCCCGGTTTGCTCGCGGCGTCTTCCCGGCCACCGGCGAGCTCCCGGAAAACCGCCGAAACCGACCGAAGCTCCTTGCGGCGGATTTCGGCAATCAACTCGGCCTTGGGAAGGGGCACTCCCGGCACGTAGTAGTGCGCCTTTGGATCCTCTTCGGCTGGGGCTCCCAGGAACTCCTGGAGGAGCTTCTCGACTTCCGTCTTGCAGGAGCCGCAGCCGGTGCCCGCTCGTGTCTTCTCGGAGAGCGCCCGAAGGGTTCGGCATCCCTGTTCGACCGCTTGACGGATCTGTTTTCTGCTGACGCTGTTGCAGAAGCAGATCCGCTGTGCGTCGGCGGTTTCCGAGAGAGTCCCCGAGCCAGAAAGAGATCCGAAGAGGAGCGCCGTGGCGGCAGAGGGAAGGGGGCTTTGGAGATCAAAGAGGCTTAAAAGCTCAGCCCCTTTGGGGCCATCACCCAGGATGATCGCCCCCGCAAGCTTTTTCTCTCGAAGAAGGATCTTCTTGTAGACCCCGGCACTCGGTTCGACGTGCTGAAGAACTTCATCCTCCGGCTGGTTCGGCTCGGTCTCCCCCATGACGGTCAAATCGACGCCGCCGACTTTCAGGTGGGTCGCGACCTTGGAGCCGCGGTAGCGAGCTTGCGGATTTCTTGCGGTTAGCAGATCCGCGAGAATCTCAGCCTGCTCCCAGGCGGGTGCCACCA
>JAQUAR010000287.1:0-2028 GCA_028687155.1 Methylacidiphilaceae bacterium
GGGTCGATGGTTTGACGGAGGTGGCCGCCCGGGAAGCGTTCCGGCTTGCTGCGGCAAAGCTTCCCGTTTACACCCGGTTCATCAGTCGGGAAAGGACATTGCGAGCATGAAGACGACGGAACTCCGTGCCTTATCCAAGGAAGAGTTGACGGCGAAGGGAGCAGACGCCCGGGAGGAAATTTTCCGGCTGCGCCTGCAGCAATCGACGGGCTCTTTGGAAAAGCCGAGCCGCTTACCGGAATTGCGGAAGCTCGTTGCCCGTGTAGAGACTCTCCTACGGGAAGCGGACCTCGGGATCGGCGCAGGAGAGAAACGGGGCAAGAAACAGAAGGAGAAAGCGTGAAGACCCAAAGCCGCAAAAAGACGGCCCCAAAAAAGAGCAAGCCAGCCGCGCACGCTCCTAAAAAGGCCCCGGTGGTCCCTCCCGTGGAGCAACCCAAGTTGATCCCGCAGACCGAGATGGCACAGAAGGGAAGAATGCGCACGGGGCAAGTCGTTTCTGTAAAGATGGAGAAGACGATTGCCGTCAACGTGGAGCAGCGCGTGGCGCATCCTCTCTATCGGAAAATCGTCCGCAGGCACAAGAAGCTCTACGCGCACGATGAAGGGAGTGTCGCCAAGCCGGGGGATTGGGTGAGAATTCAAGAAAGTCGGCCGTTGAGCCGCCTCAAGTGCTGGAGGCTGGTGGAAATTGTACGACCGGCTCGACAGGAAGAGGCCGTATGATCCAACTCCGTTCTTGGGTAGAGGTGGCGGACAATACGGGAGCGCGCCGTGCAACGATGATCGGGGTGATCGGGCGCAAGAGCCTCACCGCCCGGGTGGGAGACCTCATCACGGCGGCCGTGAAGGAGGCGACGCCAGACGGGTCCGTGAAAAAAAGTGAAGTCGTTCGCGCCGTCGTGGTGCGAACGAAGCATCCGATTCGCCGACCCGACGGCTCGTACCTCAGATTCGATACGAATGCCGTGGTCATCGTGGACAAGGACCTAAATCCACGGGGAACCCGCGTCTTTGGGCCCGTGGCCCGTGAGCTCCGCGACAAAAACTTTATCAAAATCGTTTCCCTTGCTCCAGAGGTCGTATGAAGCCATTCGGTGGTAGAAAACAGTCTGCACCCCAGTCCGTCTTTCACCTGAAGCGGGGCGATGAGGTTGCCATCGTGAGCGGAACACAAAGAGGAAAGACAGGAAAGGTGCTCCGGGTGTTGCGGAAGGAGAACCGCATCCTGATCGAGGGAATCAATCTCACCAAGCGGGCGACCCGGCCGAGCCAAGAAAATCCTCAGGGCGGTTTTGCGGAGCGTGAGGCGCCAATCGCTCTTTCCAACGTCATGCTCTTGTCGAAATATCAGGAGAGCACTCGACGTCAACGCACAGCCTCTTCGACGAAGGAGATCGCGCACTCATGAGTGAACCGTCGGTTTTTGCGAAAACGTATCGTGAGCAGATCCTGCCGCAGTTGCGGGAGGCTCGGGGCTACGTGAATGTCAACCAGGTTCCCCGGCTCGAGAAAATTGCCATCAATTGCTGCGTGGGCTCCTCCCCGGAGCTAAAGACGGCGTTGGAGGAGGCGATTCACGCACTCGAGGCGATCACAGGACAGCGTCCCGTGAAGACGAAAGCCAAGAAGAGCATCTCCAACTTCAAGTTGCGTCAGGGGCAGGAGATCGGCTGCAAGGTGACGCTTCGCGGCAGAAGGATGTACGAGTTTGTCGAGCGGTTGATCTGGGCCGCCCTCCCGCGTGTGCGGGACTTCCGCGGTCTTTCGCCGCGGGGCTTCGATGGCGGCGGCAACTACACCTTCGGGATCCTGGATCACAGCGTCTTCCCGGAAATCGAGACCGAAACGACAAAGCGCACGTTTGGATTGGATGTCACATTCGTGACGACCGCTCGCACTAAGGAGGAGGCGCGGGATCTGCTGAGCCGAACCGGGCTTCCGTTCATCGGGGCGCGAAAGGAGCCCGCGGCGGCTACGGCGGGATAGGGGCAAAGTTATGGCGACAAAAGCATGGATGGCAAAGCA
>JAQUAR010000287.1:2038-3016 GCA_028687155.1 Methylacidiphilaceae bacterium
CCCGCCGATACAACCGCTGTCGGCTCTCGGGTCGCCGGCGCGCATATTTGCGCAAGTTCGGAGTCAGTCGAATTATGTTTCGGGAACTCGCATCCTGGGGGGAGATTCCTGGGGTAACCAAGGCCAGCTGGTAAAGGAATCGATTACGTGCAAACAGACCCGTTAGCGGATTTGTGCTCCGCACTGCAAAACGCCAAGAGGGCGAAGAAGCTGGAAGTCGTCCTGCCTCATTCGAAAATCAAAGAGGCGGTTGCTCGCGTGCTGGTGGAAGAAGGATACTTGGAAAAATTTGAGGCTGTCGCTCTTCGGAAGGGGGTGCGGAAGCTACATCTGACTCTGCGCGAAGTCAGCTCCTTTCAGAAGGCGCGCCGCATCAGCCGTCCAGGCTGTCGCCGCTATGTGGGAGCAAAGGAAGTGCCGCGTATCTTGGGCGGCCTTGGGCTCTGCATCCTTTCGACCCCGAAGGGGATTCTCGCCGGCCACCGGGCCAAGCGAGCCAATGTCGGAGGGGAGCTCCTGCTTGCTGTAGAGTAGGACGATTACTGTAAAGGAAGAAAGGAGAAGCCCCGATCATGTCACGAGTCGGAAGAATGCCGATCCCGGTACCCGCCGGGGTCAAGATTGCCATAGAGGACAACGCGGTATCCGTGGAAGGGCCTAAAGGAAAGGCGTCGCATCGGCTTCCCGATTGCCTGGTCGCCTCTCTCTCCGCGGGAACACTCACCGTAGAGAACCGCAGCGAAGAGGGGAAGAGCCGCGCCCTCCATGGGTTGCATCGAACTCTCCTCTACAACGCGGTGACGGGCACGCACACCGGTTTTCGGAAGGAACTGGAGATTCAAGGAGTAGGATTCCGTGCTGCGGTGCAAGGAAAGGATCTCACGCTTAGCTTGGGCTTCTCGCACCCGGTGGTCTACCCCATTCCCGAGGGGATCCGCATCACGGTGAACGAGAATACCAAATTACTGGTCGAAGGCA
>JAQUAR010000288.1 GCA_028687155.1 Methylacidiphilaceae bacterium
CGTCATGTTGGCGTCCGAGGTCGGTGGACGCAGAAGGGAGATGTGGGGGTGCTCGACGGAGTACGGCAGGGGAGAGCCCGGCTTCGCCGCTCCAAAGCCGATCGTGCCGACGCCGGGAATCAAGCCGGTCAGATTGGAGACGGCGATAAAGATAAAGTAGGTGGCGACGAGGGGAAAGCACCAGTCGGCGACTTTGGGCTCCAGCAGACCTCGCGTGAGACGCTCCAAGCCTTCGACGGCAGCCTCGATCGCATTCTGCAGCCCCGAGGGCACCATCTGCAGGCGGGTGGTTCCCAGGCGGATCACGAGAAAAAGGAGCAGAAGAATCACCCAGCACTGCACCATCGATGCCGTGATCGGGAGCGGCCCCAAAGAGAAAAGGGTAGGAGCCGCAGGATGCACAAACGGTGCATGGCTGCTGGGCTCAGCCGTCGCGAATAAAAGCATGGAGGTTCCTCCTTTAGAGGAGGAGGGGAGGCGATGCAAAGAAAAAATGAGACAAAAAATGGGGAAGCCGATGCTCCGGAGACCGCGGGAACTTTCTACCCGTGGCCGGAAGGGTCGAATCCGGCGAGCTCGACGGCGACCAGCCGGTGGACGAGGTCGATCGAGACCCCCGAGGCATGAGAGAGCGCGAGCAGATAGTGCTGAAGGTAGCTTTCGGCTGTCAGGGCCTGCACGGTCGCGGCCAGTCGATGAAGGGCTTCCATCGAGCGGACCATCTCCTGCGGAGGGAGCTTGACGCTCTCGATGAGGGCTCCTTGCAAGGCATTCAGGATCCAGCCCCACATGGCCAACATCATCGGGTTGCTCACGCCGCGCCGAATATGGATCAAGCCCACTGCTGCCTGCCACTGCCAGTAGCGGGCATCGAAAGGGCCCTCGAGCGTGCGCCGCCACCAGCGCCGGAGGGCCATCTCCCGTTCCGCCCGCTCGCCCGAACTGAAGACGGCGGCGGTTTCGGAATGGGCAAACAGGATGTCGTAGAATCCCTTCGCCAGAAGATCCTCCAGGGGAGCCAAGGCGGGTGCCAGACGCAAAAGGAGCGCTTCGTCCTCGGTCGAAAAACGGGTGGCGGGCGGAAGCTGTGCTAAGATGGATTCGGTGATTTCCGCAAGCGAAGCCGACATCGATCAGTCCCCCGAGAAGTGCCAAGAGCTCTTCGCGCCCAAGGAAGGCGCCACGCCGTTACTCCGCCCGGTGGGAGGAGACGATCTTCCTGAGGCAGGCCTCGGCTGCAATAGTAGAAAAAGCATTACAGTCCGTCTTGTAGCGGAGCCACGCCACTCGTGCAAAAGAATAGTTGAGAGGACGTCCGCAGCCTCCATGCGAGCAGGGGCTGGGCGTTGCTACCCTTGCGCGGAAGGATCGAGCCCGGCGAGCTCGACCGCGACCAGCCGGTGGATGAGCTCCGGGGACATCCCCGTCGAATTCGCCAGGACGGCCAGATAATTCTGGAGGTAGCTCTCGGCAATCACAGCCTGCACGGTGGCCGCCAGGCGATGAAATGCTTCCATCATGCGGTCCGCATCCTGAGGAGGAAGGTTGAGCTTCCCGACAAGGGCTCCTTGGAGAGCGTTCAAGATCCACCCCCACATGCCGATCATCATCGGGTTGGTCACCCCGACGCGAACGTGAATCAAGCCCACCGCCGCCTGCCACTCCCAGTAGTGCGCATCGAAGGGGCCTTCGAGCGTACGCCGCCACCAGCGCCGGAGGGCCATCTCCCGTTCCGATCGCTCGCCTCCACTGAGAATGCGAGCAGTTTCGGAATGGGCAAACAGGATGTCGTAGAATCCCGCCGTCAGATGGTCTTCGAGAAGAGCTAACGCCGATGCATGCCCGGTGAGGAAGGCTCCGTCTTCGCTCGAAAACCGAGCGGCCGGAGGCAGATGCGCAAAAACTGCCTCGCTGACGCCAGTGAAGCTAGCCGCCATAGGCCCTCTCCAGCTTGACCTATCGCCGCTCTAGGATCTGGCTGACCTGGCTGGCTGCATCTCGCGCCTCGAGGTGGATCAGCCCGACATTGGCTCCGGAGCGCGCCACCACCCCCAGCACCGCTTTGGAGCCCGCCGAGTAGATGTACATCTGGCCCTGATCCCCCGAAACGCTCGTTTCCCGGAATTCCCCGCCACCGTACGTTTCGCAAATTCGCCGCCCGAGCCCCAAGGCGGTTGCCGCCATGGCGGCAAGGCGATTGGCATCTCCCGCGTTCATCGAGTGAGCGATCGGGAGCCCATCGGTGGTGGCGACCAGAGCAGCGCTCAACTCGGGTACGCTGGCGCGAAGTCGGCCCAAAATCGTATTCAGGTCATCTGCAGCAGCCATGTTGTCGATCTCCTCTTCTTCGATTCCCTCTCCTCAGGAGACAAAAGCGGCAAAGCTGACATTTCCCCCAAGAATGAGCGGCAATTAAGAGTGGAGAAAAGCTCTTTTGACAAGCGAAAAGTGGGACGGGTGGCGTCTCTCGGGCGGGTCAGGCAGTCCTAGGCTCGCTCCACGCAGTCGAAGAGGCGCACCAAGAGTTCGGTAGCGCTTTCGAGGTCGGTGGCGTTGATCGGTACGGCCGCTGCCGGATCCAGATCGAGGTAGGAGGCGACTTCCTTGTCATCCCAGCAGTTCGGGTGATCCTGGTGCGTGATCCCCAGGACGAGCGGGACCGGGTTCCGAGAGAGGAGGTAGTCATAGATGCGGCGAGCTTGCGGGAAGTGGGTGGCATCCTTGCCGGAGACCAGAAGGAGCACGCCCAGAGCCCCGTCCAGAAGGATCTCCCAGGTGAAATCGAAGCGCTCCTGGCCAGGGGCGCCGAAGAGGTGAATGGCATACTGGTCGAGCTGCAGTTGGCCGAAATCCATGGCGACAGTGGTCGACCGGTTGGCTGTCGAGCAGGGGACGTCGGTGTTCACCACCGGAGACTGACTTAGAGTCTGGATGAGGGTGGTCTTGCCGGCGCCCGACGGTCCGGCTACGAGGATCTTGATCGCAGTTTCATTCATACATTTTTTCGAGAATCCC
>JAQUAR010000289.1 GCA_028687155.1 Methylacidiphilaceae bacterium
GTGAGAAGGCCCGGATGGGAAAAGAAGCGCGCATGGTAATTCCGGAGGACAAAGGTAAAATTCCGATAGACTCCGTACCCGCCGCAAAACCACTCGTCGGAGAGGTGGAAGAGCCCAATCCGGCGGAAGCTCGAGATCCTCTTGAGAAAGGCGGGATCGAGTCGGTCCAAAGGGTGTGCGTTGCTACTGAGCACCAGGAGCGAATTCTCCTCGACCTGATGCAGGTCGACGATTCTCCGCTCGGCAAGATCCCATCCGGAGAAGAGAAAGCGGATCCACTCTTCTTCGGCGATTTCCGGCTGGCACCAGAGAAGGGTCATCGAAGGGACCGATTCCCTGCGCGGCTCGATGCTGAGACTCATTTGCATCAGCGCCTACGTGTCAGGTCCCGGATGATTGCGTACTGTTTTCTGGAAGAGCTGCGGATGGGATTGTTGCCATGTTTTTAGGGCCTGAAGCGGGGTTTGATGATTGAGCGATTTTTGAGGGAGGTGCTCGTTGTAGAGCCAAGCGTAGCGGTGGAGCGTGGTTTTTAGGTCGAGGGAGCTTTGGAAGTGATGAGTACGGAGGATCTGCGCCAGTCTTCCGTTGAAGCACTCCACCATGCCATTGGTGCGAGGCGTCTTTGGCCTGGTCAGGCGGTGCTCGATTCCCAATGCTTGGCAGAGCGCGTCGAACTCATGGGATCCGGTAGCATCCTTGGGCTCTTGGCCGAAGACCCGATCGGTGAACTCCTTGCCGTTATCGGTGAGGATGGTTTGGATTTTGACGGGTGCCGCTTTGGCCAGCGCGTGGAGGAAGCTGCGGGCGGCCGCTGGGGTCTTTGCCCGCTTGACGGCCAGGAAGACCCAACGGGTCGCTCGATCGATGGCGACGAAGACATAACGACGAGAAGTCTCGTCGGCCATCTGGGGCAGGTATTTGAGGTCCACATGAAAATAGCCCGGCAGGTAAACTTTAAAGGGTTTGGTGGGATTGACCGGTGTTTCCGGTTGAGGCAACCGGGAGTGGCCTCGACGCCGCAGGAGCCGACCCAAGGCCGAGCGGGTCACGGAGGGTTCGATAAATTCGCGGATGACGGCCAGCAGATCGTCCAGCGGCAGCAGGAGCTGCGTGCGCAAGTAGATGACCATCTCTTCCTGTCCCGCATTGAGTGTCGTCGGAAGATGATGCAGCGTGTGGCTGGCGTCCGAGACGAAATCCCGCTTCCGCCACCGGCGAATCGTCTGCCGAGTCACGCGAAACTGCCTCGCCAACTCGTAATCGCTGCCCGTCGCCCGTTGAATCGCCGTGCGGATCGCTGGCGTAGTCGTCGCATTTTTGTGCAGGGTGATTCTCATACTTTTACCTCGGCTTTCCAGCTTGCCACAACCTCCCGAAGCACCGCACGCCCGAGCAACAACGGACGGCGATTTTCTAGAATGTAATCATGCGAATCCTGACACCTACGGACGTTCCCGTCCGGGTATTGTCGTTTCCGCCCCGATCGGACCACGACCTACGATCGATCGTGTCCGCTCTCTGCGTTCTGCGATGGCGTGCAGCACCCGCCTGCCATAGGTCTCCGAGGAATAGGAACCCTCCACTTTCTTTCTCGCGACTTCCCCCATCCTTCGGCGGAGAGAAGCATCTTCCACCAACTCGACGAGCGCCTCCCGCAGAGCCGTTCGGTCTCCCGCAGGCACCACGAAGCCCTCCACGCCGTTTTCGAGGACCTCTCCTGAACCATTATGCGTTGTCGTGACCACCGGAAGACCACTGGCCATCGCCTCCAGAACGACCAAGGCGCAGGCGTCCTCCAAGGTCGGCAAAACGAAAAGATCGGCTTGCCGCATCCTCACTGCCACTTTCTCGGGTAGCCCGGCCCCCTCATACCGTACGTTCGCCGGCAGATTTTCCAGAACTTCCGGACTCACGACCGGCCCTAGCAGATGGAAGCGAATCGGCAGCCCGGCCATGGAGCGAGCGGTTTCCAGCAAAAGCGGGATGCCCTTCCGGTGCGCCATTTGGCAGACGCAGAGGCAGTCCAGCGGGGAATCGGCCGCTTCCGCCTTCTCGGCATTCGGATAGAAAGCAGACAAATCCACTCCGTACGGGATCTGCTCGATTGCCTCTGCCGGAACCCCTCTGCCCCGAAGCTGCTCGGCCACAAAGCGGGACGGGACCAGGATCATATCGGCCGCTTCCAATTCGGCCTCCACCCGGCGCGCCACCCACGGGAGAATCAACTCCTGATGGGAAACGACCCGTATTGCCGCCAGTTCGCGTAAATATCGATTCTGATCCACACCAGGTGCCTATTGACAAAATTAAGGCAGCGAAGCAGGTCGTGGCGCCCAACTTCGCGAAAACTCTCCCAACTCGCCGCGTACATCCCGATCAGGCAATCGGCGGCGTGCGCCGACAGGCGGGAGGCCACCGCTTGAGCGAATCGCTCTTTTACCCAGTACATCAGGGCGTTAGAGAGGAGCGGAAAGCGGCGACCGAGGATTCGCCGGGCGGGCACGTGAAGAAGCTCCTCCAAGCTCGCTACCGTCCGAGTCCTTCTTGCCGGAATGCCCGCAAAGGCTCGTCTACCGAGCTCTTTTGCGATTTTTTCTCCCCAAATCGGGATTCGGCGGGCCCAAGGCTCGACCCCGGCAAAATAGAGGGTGCTATAGAAGCACTCCAGCATCCCTTCCGCTTCCGCCACCCGTGCAATCGCCAGGATCGAATTCCCCCGATAGGGGCTACTGACAATGATCCGCATAGGCCTGAGGGGCGGGTTTAAACTGCGGTTTTCCTCGCTTGTCGTATCTTCCGCTAAAGGTCGGGTGGAAGCCTTGGCGCGTAGAACGCATCGACATGATCCCAGGCAATTGCTTCCCAGGGGCTAGAGTCGTGTCCCTGCCCTGCCATCCTGCGTCTTCTCTGATTGATCCAGCCCCGATTCGCCCGCAGCACGATTCCCGGAGCTACCTTGTAAAGACTGGATCGTGCGAGCCAAATTGCGCGGCTTGTACGCAACCAGGCCG
>JAQUAR010000290.1 GCA_028687155.1 Methylacidiphilaceae bacterium
CCCCCGTACTGCGCCTTTCCTCCCATCGGCTGCTGGGTAACCAGCGCGTACGGTCCGACCGCACGGGCGTGAATCTTGTCGGCCACCATATGGTTGAGCTTCATCATGTAGATGACTCCCACCACGACGCGCTGATCGAAACGATCGCCGGTGCGTCCATCGTAGAGAACGGTCTTGCCGTCCTCATCGAGTTCTGCCTCCCGGAGGAATTTCCGAATCTCCTCCTCTTTCACCCCATCGAAAACCGGAGTGGCGACCGAAAACTTCAATTTTCTGGCGGCGATGCCAAGGTGCGTCTCCAGCACCTGACCAACATTCATCCGAGAAGGCACACCCAGAGGGTTGAGAACAATATCGACCGGAGTGCCGTCCGGAAGAAAAGGCATATCTTCGACGGGAACGATGCGGGAAGCCACTCCCTTGTTCCCATGCCGCCCAGCCATCTTATCCCCGATGGAGATCTTCCTCTTGCTGGCAATATAGACCTTAACCTGTTTTACAATTCCCGGCTCGATGTCCTCCCGGCTTTCCACTTGATCGAGCTCGCCTTCCTTGTCGTTGCGAATCTGCTCAAACTTCGACCCGAAGCTCCCGATGATCTCGAAGATCTTCGTGCGAATGGGGCTAGGGTCGATTTCGATGTGGTCGCAACACGAGGCCATTTTCCGCAGGAGGGTCTTGGTAATCTTGCGATTCGCCGGAATCAGAATCTCTCCGGTTTCCGCATCCACCACGTCCAGCGGAATTTTTTCGTTCAGCAGAATGTTAGAGAGCGCCTGCGTGAGCTCTTCCTTGAGCTCGCTCTCCTTTTGCTCGTAGCGGCTCTCGATCTCTTTGATCTTCTGCTTGGCTTCGCTTAAGCCGAGTTTTTCCTTCTCGGCTTTAGATTGGCGGCTGCTCACGCGCACATCCATGACGATTCCGCTTGTGCCGGATGGGACCCGCAGCGACGAATCCTTCACATCAGCAGCCTTGTCACCGAAGATCGCGCGCAGCAGCCGCTCCTCCGGAGCGAGCTCGGTCTCGCTCACCGGGCTGATCTTGCCCACCAGGATGTCGCCGGGTTTGACCTCTGCGCCGATCCGCACGATGCCATCGTTCCCGAGATTCTTGAGCGCCTCCTCTCCGACGTTCGGAATATCTCTGGTGATCTCCTCAGGACCCAACTTCGTATCCCGGGCGATAATCTCAAACTCATCGATATGGACGCTGGTGAAGAGATCCTCCTTGACCAGCCGTTCGGAGAGAACAATCGCGTCCTCGAAGTTATAACCATTCCACGGCATGAAGGCGACGAGCAGATTCTGCCCGAGAGCCAGCTCCCCGTTGTCCGTAGACGGGCCGTCCGCGAGCGGATCTCCCCGCTTCACCATGTCGCCCTTTCGGACGATCGGCTTCTGGTTGATGCAAGTCCCCGCGTTCGATCGCATGAACTTCCGGAGCGAGAAGGTGCGCAACCCGCCCTCGTGCCTGCCCCTTTTCTTCTTCTCGGCTTCGCCGGACGCCGGCTCAATCACGATTTCGGTTGCGCTCACCGAGACAACCTTCCCATCGACATCGCTAAGGAGGACCGCGCCAACGTCTTCGACGACCCGACGCTCCATCCCGGTCCCCACGATCGGAGCTTCCGGACTGAGCAGAGGCACTGCCTGCCGCTGCATATTCGAACCCATGAGAGCACGGTTGGCATCGTCATGCTCGAGAAACGGAATGAGAGCGGTCGCGACGGAGACCATGTGCTTGGAGGAGACGTCGAGAAAGTTGACCTTTTCCCGATCGACCTCCATGAATTCGCCGCGAAAGCGGACGGCGACACGCTTGGTCTGGATGAGACCACCTTCCCCGACGGGGGTGCTGGCCATCCCGATAATCACGTTTTCTTCCTGATCGGCCGTAAAGTAGAGGATTTCGTCCGTTACCTTTCCATTCACCACCTTCCGGTAGGGGGTCTCCAGAAAGCCGTAGTCGTTGAAGCGGCTAAAGCAGGACATCGAGGCGATCAGGCCAATGTTCGGTCCTTCCGGAGTCTCAATGGGACAGATGCGCCCGTAGTGAGAAGGATGGACGTCGCGCACCTCGAAGCCCGCCCGTTCCCGGGAGAGTCCACCTGGCCCGAGTGCCGAAAGCCTCCGCTTATGAGTGATCTCCGAAAGCGGATTGATCTGATCCATCAGCTGCGAGAGCTGGCTCCGTGCAAAAAAGTCGCGAATCGTGGCGGAGAGCGCCTTCGGATTGATCAACTTCTGCGGCGTCATTCCCTCGGCGTTGACATCAAACAGAGTCATTCGCTCCTTGACGAGCCTCTCTGTTCGCGCCAAGCCGATCCGACACTGGCTCGCCACAAGCTCGCCCACGCTCCGTACGCGCCGATTCCCCAAGTGGTCGATGTCGTCGGTCGTTCCTTCTCCGTGCTGGAGGGCGATCAGATAGCGCGTGGCCGCCACGATGTCTTCGGGCGTCAAGGTGCGCGTGTCCAAATTCGTGTCGATCCCCAGCTTTTGATTGATCTTGTATCGGCCGACTCGACCTACGTCGTAACGCTTGGGATCGAAAAGAAGCCTCTTGAGCAGCAGCCGTGCGTTGGCTTCCGTCGGCGGATCTCCCGGCCTTAAGCGGCGATAGATTTCTTTGAGAGCCTCTGCTTGATCGTGCGCGGGATCCCGGCGCAAGCACTTGACGATGGCGTCTTCCTCCCGGATGTCGACCACCTGAACCGTCTTGACCTCGGCTTCCAGCAGAAGCCGCACCGCGGTCTTCGTAAGAGGCTCCAAGCCTCTCACGAGAACCTTCTCCGCATCCCGGGGATCGCGCGCCTCGCGCACCAGCACTTTATTGGGAAGGTCCTCTTCGCTTGGCAGAGCCGCTTCGAGATCGAGTTCTTCGATCGGGTAGAAGAGGCCAAGGATATCTTCGTCGCTTCCATGACCGAGGGCCCGAAGCAGCGTGGTGACGAGAAA
This sequence comes from Methylacidiphilaceae bacterium, assembly GCA_028687155.1. GTDB lineage: Bacteria > Verrucomicrobiota > Verrucomicrobiia > Methylacidiphilales > Methylacidiphilaceae > Methylacidimicrobium. The sequence continues at coordinate 2,958 of JAQUAR010000290.1, forward strand.
CTTTCTCCGCTTCTTTCTTCGATCCAGATGGACGTGCAGAAGGTCGCTCGTA
>JAQUAR010000019.1 GCA_028687155.1 Methylacidiphilaceae bacterium
TTGCTCGATCCCTGTCTTGCCCATGGGGTCCTGCGCTTCTTGGCGGCCCATCAGGCCAAAGGAGAGGAAGAGGGGAAGATTCTGCACGAGTTGCGGCAAGGGGAGATGGCCGCGATCGGCGATGTCCCCTTCGGTCTCTACTACGGCAGCATCGACGCAACGCCTCTGTTCGTCCTTTTGGCGGGAGCCCTCTATGAGCGGACCGGCAATAAAAAATGGATCGAAAAGCTCTGGCCCCACATTGAGCTTGCCTTGCGATGGATGGAGACTCGCGGGGATCGGGATGGGGATGGTTTCCTCGAATATCCGCGTCCGCCGAAGGGGCAGGGGCTTTGGAATCAAGGCTGGAAGGATAGCGATGATGCGATTTTTCATGCCGATGGACGGCTCGCGGAAGGACCGATCGCTCTTTGCGAAGTGCAGAGCTACGCTTATGCGGCCTGGACGGGCGCCGCCGGCCTTGCTCGGGTTCTGGGGAAATCCGAGTCGGCGCGCGAGATGCAGCGCAAGGCCGAGCAGTTGCGGGAGCGCTTTGAAGAGGCCTTCTGGTGCGAGGAACTCGGTACCTATGCCATCGCCTTGGACGGGAACAAGGAGCCCTGCCGCGTTGCCGCGTCCAATGCCGGCCATGCCCTTTTTTCGGGAATCGCCTCCGCGCATCGAGCGCGCCGCGTGGCCGAGCTTCTGCTCGGGCCCAGTTTTTTCAGCGGCTGGGGCATTCGCACCTTGTCCGAACGAGCCCCCCGCTACAATCCGATGTCCTACCACAACGGATCCATCTGGCCTCACGACAATAGCCTCATTGCCCTTGGCTTGGCACGCTATGGCTTCTCGGCCGAGCTGCGCAAGCTCACGGAGGGCCTCTTCTGCGCGCTCGATTACCTGGAAGACCACCGCCTGCCGGAGCTCTTTTGCGGCTTCCCCCGGCGGCCGGGTTGCGCGCCCGTGCGCTATCCGATCGCCTGCCGGCCCCAGGGATGGGCCAGCGGCAGCCTCTTTGCGCTGCTGGCGGCCTGCCTGGGAATCGGATTTCATGCGGAAGGCGGGGAGCTTCGGTTCGAAAGACCAGTTCTTCCGGTTCAAGTGGAGGATCTTCTTCTCCACGGCCTTCCCTTGAAGAAGGCTTCGGTCGACGTGCTCTTCCGCTCCCATATTCGGGACGTGGCGATGAACGTCGTGCGCCGGAGAGGCGACGTTTCGGTTGTGCTTGTTAATTGAGTCTGGTTACGGAAGAAGCGGATTGGTTAATATTGTGATAATGCGAGACCAGTCGCTTCTCGTGGAGGAAAGGGCTGCGAAGGGAGGGCTTCGCCTCGGCTACGCCACCCTGAGGAATCCCGCCTCGCTCAACGCCATCTCCCTGGAGAGTGCGGAGCTTCTCGACGAGGCCCTTTCCGCATGGGCCGAAGATCCGGACGTTGCCTGCGTGGTACTCTCCGGCAGCGGGGAGAGGGCGTTTTGCGCCGGCGGCGATCTTCGGAAGATCTATCAGGCGATTCGTTCCGGGGATTCGAGCCTCCCGAGCCGGTTTTTCACCCAGGAATACCGAGTCGTCGGTAAAATCCACGCTTATCCGAAACCGATTCTCTGCTGGGGCGATGGGATCGTGTACGGTGGAGGGCTGGGACTCCTGGCCGCGGCGAGCCACCGAGTTGTTACCGAGAAGAGCCGGCTGGCCATGCCGGAGATTTCGATCGGGCTCTTTCCGGACGTGGGCGGAAGCTGGTTCCTGGGACGAATGCCGGGTCGCATCGGTCTTTTTCTCGCCCTCACCGGCCTCTCCGTTACGGCGGGCGATGCACTTTTCCTGAAGTTGGCGGACTACTTTCTGCCTGCCGAGGAGAGGATGTCGGTTCTGGGGGAGAGGCTGGCCACCCTGTCCTGGACCGGGCAGGCCGAAGCCGATCGCCTGCTTCTTGCCCGTTCCCTTCGAGAGTGGGCACGGCCGTGGCGAAGTGTCGTGAGCCCCGCGCGGACTCGGCTGGAGTTCGATCGCATCCAATCCCTCACCGAGGGAGACACCCTCCCGGAGATCGCGGACAAGATCGCCTATGGACCGGTTTCCACCGATCCCTGGTTTACCCAGGGTGCGGAAAATTTCGCGGAGGGCTGTCCTCTTTCTTCGTGGCTCATTTGGGAGCTTTCCCGGAGGACCGTCCGGATGTCGCTCAAAGAGGTGATCCGGTTGGAAGCGATCGTCGCCCATTGGTGCGGAGCGGGTTCTGACTTCCCGGAAGGCATTCGGGCCTTATTGATCGACAAAGACCGAAACCCCCAGTGGAGCGACCAAGACATCGCGGCAGTGCCGGCGCAAAAAGTAGCAGAGCAGTTCGTGGCCCCCTGGCCTCCGGAAGAGCATCCTTTGAGAGATCTCTGACGGCCGTTCCCTCCCGGAGCAGCGAGTGCCTATTTTTTTTGACGCTGGATCGGCTCACGCACGCCCAGAAGTCCGAGAAGGGCTCCACAGCTCAAGAGTACGATCGGGATGAGGCTGAAGGCATTGAAGCCCAAAAGCCAAAGGAAGGCGCCGGCGGACACTCCCATGAGCAATCCGCCGAGAAGCGGTCTCGCCAAGACGATCCCGGCTCCCAGCAGAGCCGCGATCGGCACGGCGACGCTGAGAATCTTTACCCCCGTGGCAGAGGCGGGATATCCCGATTCGGCGAAGCTTGCTAAGCCATAGCCCAGCAATCCGTAGACGACGGACGCGAGTCCGCCGAGCAGACCGACGACGAGGGCGCCAATTCTCATGGGTTTTCTTCCTCTTCCGCTCGCCCCGCGTACCAGCGGAGAGAACTCGAAGATGGTTGGGAACGTGCGTGGGAAGGCAAGCGCAAAGAGACTCCTATTGCGTAAAGAGACACCAGCCCATCCATGAGAAGAATGTAGAGGCGGGCCGCGCTTGGATCTCTTTTGATGTTGACCACTTTCTAGGGCCGCCGGTAAAGCGGGTGTTTGCCGGAGAGGGGAAAGGCGGGCCAGGAACTGTGCAAAAGGTGTGCCTGGGATTGGCAGGTGCCGAAACCCCGAGGACGAGATAAAGTTTCGTCGAGGAAAGAAGAGCAGAGGAAATGAAGAGCTTCTCGATTGTTCCGGCCATGCGTCTTGCCGGGGAGATTGTGGTGCCCGGGGACAAGAGTATTTCCCATCGCGCGGTGATGTTAGCCTCGCTTGCCCACGGTCCGACGGTAGTGACGGGTTTTCTTCCATCCGAGGATTGTCTTTGCACTCTGCGCGCTATTCAGGCACTCGGGGTTGACATCGAGGTCCGAGACCCGACTACGCTCTCGATCGAAAACCGCTTGCATCGGCTCTCTCCCGCCCGAGAGGCGCTCGACTGCGGAAACTCCGGGACGATGATGCGGCTGATCTCCGGAGTTCTTGCCGGGCAATCTTTTTGCTCCCGACTCGTAGGCGATGCCTCGCTCTCGAAGCGTCCGATGGGGAGGATTATCGAACCGTTGGAAAGGATGGGTGCTCATATCCGCGCGGAGGGAGAGAAGGGGACTCCGCCGTTGACTCTGGAGCCGGCGGAGCTTCGCGGGATCGAGTACGAGCTTCCCGTAGCCAGCGCCCAAGTGAAATCCTGCTTGCTCCTTGCCGGGCTGCACGCGCAAGGGGTGACAGGGATTCTCGAGCCGAGCCCGACTCGAGATCACACCGAGCGCCTGCTGGCGCATTTCGGCGTCCATCCTCTGCGGGAGGGTCGGCTCATCCTCATTCACGGAGGATTGACCCTGGAAGGGCGTGATCTTTTTATCCCCGGCGATTTTTCTTCGGCGGCCTTCTGGATTGCCGGCACGGCGGCGATCCCCGGCTCGGAGATTAGGATTCGGAGCGTTGGGTTGAACCCTACGCGGACGGGGCTGGTCAACGTGCTCTTGCGCATGGGAGCTCAGATTGAGGAGAGCGTCGAGGAAAGCCGAGGAGACGGCGAACCGAAGGGTTCACTCCTCATTCGAGGAGGCAAGCTGCGGGGGACGAAGATCGAGAAAGCGGAAATTCCGAATCTCATCGACGAGTTGCCGGTCCTTGCGGCAATCGCCGCGCTCGCGGAAGGAGAGACGCACATTCTCGGAGCGGCGGAGCTTCGCGTGAAGGAGTGCGATCGGATCCGATGCATGGTGGAGAATCTGCGGCGGTTTGGCGTTCCCGTGGACGAGCTGCCGGACGGAATGATCGTGGATGGGGGGCATCTCATCCGTGCAGCCCGTGTCTCGTCCTTTGGAGATCATCGCGTGGCGATGGCCTGCTCCATCCTGGCTCTCCGGGCCGACGGCCGGAGCCGCATCGATGATGTGGGATGCGTCGAAACCTCCTATCCCGGCTTTTTCCAGCATCTCGAAAAGCTCAGCCAAGCCTCTGCGGAAGCGCCGCAGGGGTGGAAGGACTATCTGCCGTGGGCATCCCCTCGTTCCAAGCCAGGGAGCACCGAGGGGGCACCCCGCTGTCCGGTGGTCGCGATCGATGGCCCGTCCGCTTCCGGAAAAAGCACCGTGGCAAAATCACTCGCTCAGGCTCTCGGCATCGCCTATTGCAATAGCGGGCTGGTCTATCGGGCGATCACGTGGGATCTGATTGCCAAAGGAGTGACGATCGAGCGCGAGCCGGCCTTTAAAGCCACCATGCGGCAGATGAAGATCGAGTGTCGGATCGAGGGGAATGAGCTTCATGTCCGGATCGGTGGGAAGGAACCGGGTCTGGAGGCCCGAAGTCCAGAGGTGAATGCGGCGGTGTCCCATGTGGCCGCCTCCTCCTGGCTGCGGAAACGGCTTCTTCCGATCTTTCGCCAGCTCGCCGAAGAGCACTCCCTGGTGATGGAGGGCCGTGATATCGGAACGGCGGTGTTTCCGGGGACCCGGTACAAGTTTTATATCGATGCGGATCCGAAGGTGCGCGAGCAACGAAGGCAAAAGCAGGGAGAGACCGATTCCATCGAGGACCGGGACTGGGAAGATCGATCTCGGACGGCGGCCCCGTTGCGATGTGCGGCGGACGCCGTGTTCCTCGACTCGAGCCGGATGACGGTCGAAGAAGTGGTCCGCCGGCTGCTCGACGAGTTGCGCAAACGCGGGTTTCCCCTGCCGGAAAAGCCCTCTGCCCCGTGACACTCGGATCTGCTGGCTCATGAGGCCTTGGTATGCGGTTGCGCGGGCGCTGGTGAAAGTCGTTCTGCGTCTCTGTTTTCAGTTGCAGGGAGAGGGGAGCGACCGAGTTCCGGGGGGAGGACTTCTTCTGGTTTCTAATCATGCGAGCTACCTGGATCCGCTGGCGGTGGGATCCGTGGTCCCGCGGGAGATCTACTACTTGGCTCGCCGCTCGCTCTTCAGAGGCCCAATGGCCGGGCTGCTGACCAGCGTAAACACGATTCCGACGGCGCGAGAGCATCCGGAGCCCGCGGCGCTTCGCAAGATTCTCGGCTTGTTAACCGGAGGTCACGGGGTTCTGATCTTTCCAGAAGGGACAAGGAGTGCCGACGGGAAGTTGCAATCCGCCGAACCGGGAGCAGGCTTCCTCGCGGCCCAAGCGCAGGTCCCTATTTTGCCCGTGCGCGTCTTCGGTTCCTTTGAAGCGTTGTCGCGCTCTTCCCGATTTCCACGCCTTGCCCCAATCCGGGTCGCCGTCGGATCCCCCTACCAGCCGCGGCCGATGAGGGATGGCGAAACAAAAAAGGAATATTACCGCTCCCTTGCCGAAGAGATGATGCGGCGGATCGGGGAGTTGCGGTAGTTACGACAGGCGGCATGGACGACCGAGCACAAAAACGGTCTCTTTCTCGAAAAGTGGGGTTTGGCGGCGGGCGAAGGCCCGATTTGAATTTCACTTGAGAAGAAAGGGTGAGCGCTTAAATTGTTCGCAATGAGTTTGCCTCCCGAGCGACCGATGGAGGTGGCCCCGCTGGCATTTCCGTTGTCAGAAGCCTCGGTTGGCGCCCAGCTCTGGATTCATTCCGTTGCGGGCAACCCATGCGAGCGTTATCGGCTGCACGAAATGGGCTTTTGCCAACGGGCGGAGCTCGTCAAATTATCCCACGGAGCGATGACGGTCTGCCTGGTCTGCGGTGCTCGGGTCGGCTTAAGCGCAGCCGTCGCACGGCGAATTTTCGTCACTGCTGCTTCCGGAGAGGCACCTGAGAGCGACGGGCGCACGGAAGTCGATCCGGGCCATTCTCCTTCTTCTGGGGAAGGGACGTTGTTCTGCCGCATTCTCGACCGCTTCCGCCGAAGAAGGGGCGGCTGGGCCAAATAGGAGATGAAGTTAGCGCCCAGAGCTAGAGAGGGCGCTCCTCTCGCCGAGCTGACGAACATCGCTTTGGTGGGCAACCCGAATAGCGGCAAGTCCACTCTGTTCAACGCCCTGACGGGCTTGCGGCAGAAGGTCGCCAACTATCCCGGCGTTACGATCGAGAAGAAAATTGGGTTTTTCTTCGACCTGCATGGTCGGAAGTGTCAGTTGATTGATCTTCCAGGTACTTATTCCTTGCTGCCGAGCGCCCCGGACGAAGAAATCACTTGCGAGGTTCTCTTTGGGACACGTCCCGATACTCCCGTGCCAGACGCGGTCATCTGCGTTGTCGACGCCACCCATTTGGAGCGGAGCCTCTACTTGGTTGCGCAGGTGCTGGATTTGGGGCTTCCGGCAATCGTCATGCTAAACATGATGGATCTCCTGGAGGCAGGAGGAGACAGTCTCGACATTGCTGTGCTCTCGGCAAAGCTAGGGTGTCCCGTGATCCCGTGCCAGGCGTCGAGGCGGAAGGGATTGGTCGAGCTTCGCGCAGCTCTGTCGCATGAGCTTGCTCCGGGCCGTCCGGTTTGCCGGCGGTGCCCTGCTGCGGTCGAGGAGGCACTGGCGAGAATCGCTGGTGACTTTCCCGAGGAGAGGGTGGAGAGGAGGGCCCTCTGCGCGCTCATCCTGGGTGCTCCCGATCCCCGGCGTCTGGCCGAGGTGCTGGCCGTGACTCATCTATTACCCGCGCTGCGGGAAGAGCAGGAGAGGCTCGAAGGAAAGATGCCGGATTGGCGGCAGCAGACGATTGCCATGCGTCAGAGCGAGATTCGCACGCTCACCGGCGAGGTTTTGCAAAAATCTCCCGTGATCGCCAAAAGTGCGACCGACTGGCTGGATCATTGGGTGACTCATCCATTCGTGGGCTGGTTGGTTTTCCTGGGGATCATGGGCACCATGTTTCTTGCGGTATTCGAGGTGGGTGCGGGTCCCAAGGACGCCATCAACGCTCTCTTCTCGGTTCTCTCGGCAAGGCTGGAGAAGATCTTACCCGCCGGGGACTTGCGCGACCTGTTGACCGAAGGGGTGATCGGAGGAGCCGGGAACGTCATCGTCTTTCTGCCGCAAATCCTCGTCCTCTTTTTCTTCTTAGGCCTGCTGGAAGACAGCGGCTATATGGCGCGTGCCGCTTTCCTCATGGATAAGGTGATGAGCCGAGTCGGCCTGCAAGGGAAAGCATTCATACCCCTGCTGGCCAGTCATGCTTGCGCCATCCCTGGCATTCTTTCGGCTCGAACCCTTTCCGACCCTGGCGATCGGATGGTCACCATTCTGGTGGCGCCGTTTGCGAGCTGCTCGGCGCGGTTACCGGTCTATGTGCTCATGATTGCGGCGTTTTTCGGCGGCCGCCCGGGAGCCGGCGTAGCAGAGGCAGGGATCGTAATGTCTCTCTATCTTCTGGGTCTGGCGACCGCCTTCGGGTTCGCCTGGCTCTTTAAGAACAGCCTCTTTCGAGGTCGGCCAGCTCCACTGGTCTTGGAACTGCCTCCCTACCGCAGACCTTCGCTTCGAACGATCGGGACGCAAATGCTCTCCCGAGCAGGCGCATTTCTTCGCCGCGCGGGAACCACGATCGTCGCCATCTCTGTGATTCTCTGGTGGCTGACCGCCTATCCGAAGGTTCCCGGCGTAGATCAGTCGGCTCAGCTGGCGGGCAGCTTTGCCGGGCGGATCGGTCACTTTATCGAGCCGGTGATTCGGCCTCTTGGTTTTAATTGGAAGATCGGCATCGGCTTGATCAGCGCGCAGGCGGCGAGGGAAAATTTCGTCAGCACCATCGGCGTCCTCTATGCCGGCAAATCCAAAGGCGAGGCAGAGCCGATCCCGTTATCCCGGGCACTGTTGACGGATCGTTGGCCGGATGGCCAGCCCGTCTTCACTCCTCTGGTCTGTCTGACCATCATGCTCTTCTTCGTCTTTTCCCTCCAGTGCGTCAGTACCGTCGTCGCCGTACGCCGGGAGACCGGATCCTGGCGATGGGCGTTTTTTCAATTTGGCTATATGACGTTCTTCGCCTATGCTGTATGTCTGGCCGTTTATCAGGCAGGCCGGGCATGCGGCCTGTAATGAGCCTGGAATTGGGCGATAATGACGGCCGGGCGACGAGGAAGAAACGTGGAAGGGAACTGGCAGCAATGGGTGGCTTTGCTCCTGGTAGGGGTTAGCCTCCTCTACATCATGCGAGATTTCGCGCGATCCATGCGGAACCGGAAGGGTTGCTGCGGCTCGTGCCCGCCGGTTCAGTCTGCGCAGAAGCGGGGATCAGAAAGGGCGTAGCCCGTGCTGGTTGGCAGCCTCGGCGCACGAGGCGGCGTGGAATCGGTGGATCACAAGAGATTTTAATCAGTTTTAATAGAAGGACGGAAGAGAATGAGATTGGAAGCGACGGAGCAAGGAGTGCTGGCAACCTTTCCGGTGTTTGCGGAAGAAAGTCTGGTGAAAGGACGGGTCGTGGAGAGGGGCGCGAAGAGCGTCCTGATCGATATCGGCTACAAATCCGAGGGAGTCGTACCGCTGGAGGAGTTCGAAGATCCGGCGGCGGTCCAGGTTGGCGATGAGGTGGAGGTCCTTCTCGAACATCTCGAAGATGAAGAAGGGAACGTCGTTCTCTCCAAGCAGAAAGCCGCCCAAAAACAAAATTGGGACAAGGTCGTCAAAATCTATCAGGCGGGCGGAACGGTTGAGGGGAAGGTTCGTGGAATCGTCAAAGGCGGGTTGATGCTGAATGTTGGGGTGGAAGCCTTTCTCCCTTCTTCCCAAATCGATATCAACGCCCCGAGGAATCTCCGGGATTTCGAGGATAAGACTCTCGTTTGCAAGATCGTCAAGCTCAATGAAGAGCGTCGTAGCGTCGTTCTCTCCCGCCGGGAATTGGTGGAAGCGGAGAGGGCAGAAAAGCGCGCACGGTTTCTCGAGACGGTGGAAAAAGGCCGCGTGGTCAAGGGAATCGTCAAAAACCTCACCGATTTCGGCGCATTCATCGATCTGGATGGAATCGACGGCCTTTTGCATATCACCGACATGAGCTGGCGGCGGCTCTCGCATCCTTCGCAGCTCTTGTCCGTGGGACAGGAAGTCGAGGTCATGGTCATTGACGTCGATCGGGAGAAGGAAAGAATCTCGCTGGGTCTCAAGCAGAAGTCCGAAAATCCTTGGGAAAAGATCGCCGAGAAGTTCCCGATCCAATCGAAGATCAGCGGGAAGGTGACGAATTTGACGGCATACGGCGCCTTCGTTGAGCTCGAACCGGGGATCGAGGGACTGGTTCATGTCTCGGAGATGTCCTGGACGAAACGGATCACGCGGCCTGCAGAGCTTCTTTCCGTCGGGCAGGAGGTGGAGGTGGTCGTCCTGGATGTCAATCGCGAGGAACAAAAGATCTCCTTGAGCCTGCGGGCTCTCGAGGTTAACCCGTGGGAGAAGATCGCCGATCAGTATCCCGTCGGATCGACGGTAAAGGGAACCGTCCGCACCTTCACGGCGTACGGCACGTTTGTCGAGCTCCAGGAAGGAATCGACGGGTTCATTCATGTCAATGACCTGTCCTGGACGAGAAAAATCAACCACCCATCGGAGGTCTTCAAGAAGGGGGATCCCGTCGAGGCGAAGGTGTTGGAGATCGATTGGCCGAATCAAAAGATCCTCCTTGGAGTCAAGCAGCTCGCCGATGACCCTTGGAAGAGTCTCGCTTCCCGATACAAGGTGGGGGAGATCGTCACGGGGAAGGTGAGCAAGATCGCCAGCTTTGGCGCCTTCGTTCAGTTGGATGGTGAAATCGATGGATTGGTCCACATTTCGCAGATCAGTAATGACCGGATCGCCAAGGTGAAAGATGTCCTGAAAGTAGGACAGGAAGTCCAGGCTCGCATTGTCAAGATTGAGCCTGAGGAGAGGCGAATCGGTCTTTCCATCAAGGCCCTGGCCTATTCCGATGAGCAGATGGAAAAGGAGCGGGAGAAGTTGGATCTTTCTCGTCCTGGCGAGGAACTCGGCTCGATGGAGGATGCCTTTTCGCGCGCCGAGGAGGACTATCGCCCCGGCGACTCGAGCAGACGCAGTTAAAGATGGGTCGTCTCGGCCGTGGGACGCTAGATTACTCTTGCGACTCCCTTTTCAGCCCCAACAAGAGAGGTGCGCGTCCGTCGTGACCTTTCTCGGTAGGTCATCTGCCTATGCGAAGTAGGCAGATGACTGATAGGTAATGCGGGGAAATCCTGCAGCTTTTGCGCTTGTTGCGCTCCTTCTGGTTGTCCTAACATGCGTGCATGCTGGAGCATCCGGAGCATGGAGGGCGGATCGAAGGTAAGCTCGTAGCGGTCTTGCTCCTCTTTCTGATCGCCACCGCTCCGGTCGTCTTCTTGGGATGGGGGTTCCTCAATGCGCTTCTGGAGGCGCAAGGAGGTGTCAACGCCGGAATCGGTTCTCTCCTTTGCTTGGGACTTTTCTTTCTTCTCGCACTGCTCTTTGGCCGGTTCCTTCTTCGCTATTCGGAGGTCAGTGATGAGTCAAAACGAGGCTGAGAAATCCGAGAAGATGCCGGAGGAAGTTCCGCCTCCTCTCGGCACGATGTTCGTTCTCATCCTATTCCTGGTGGTCCTGGCTGGGATGTGGTCTTACATGTATATGGAAATGGTGACTAGGTAAGGGGAGTCATGGAGACACTCGCCGAGAAACTGGAAAAAGGTTACATCTGGCTATCGGTCATCGTCCTGGTCGCCTTCGTCGCGGCTATTACCTACTCTTCGGTCGTCCTGGCGATCGTGGTTCCGGGCAACGACGGGCAGATCGTTCCGAAGCCGGGGGAAACCCTCTTCGCGGCCGTCAGCCGGACCAAGCCCTTCGATCAGCCGGGCGTGCGCCAAACGGGTCCCGGTACCTACGACGTCGTTATCCTGGGGCAAGCCTGGATGTTCAACCCGGGGGCAATCGATCTGCCCGTAGGAGCGGAAGTCACCTTTCTGGCAACCTCCATCGACATCGACCATGGGCTCTACATCCCGGGCACGACCGTGAACATCATGCTCTTGCCGGGCCAGATTGCGAAACAGAAGTACCGGTTCACCCGTCCGGGAGAGTATCGGATCATCTGTCATGAGTATTGTGGAATGCTCCATCATCAGATGACCGGAACGCTCACGGTCAAGTAGGAAGAGGACGACATGCCCGCAGCCGAAGCCAGAGTCACGATCGTCGAAAATCCTTCCGGATACACGCTTCCCGAGAGCCATCGGCGTTACCTCTTGTGGAGCATCCTCTTCGGGTTCGCGGCACTCGCCGTGGGCGTGTTTCAGGGCTTTGTGCAAGGGCTCAATTACGGTGGGATCAATATTTTCAGCAACCTCCCGGGGATGCGGACCTACTACCAGGGGCTCACCCTTCACGCGGTGCTGAACGTTTTCGTTTTTCCCTTTGCCGTTTCGAACGGATGGCTCGCGTTGACGGTTGCCCGCAGCTTGGGGAAGAACCTGAACGGCTTTCTCCTGGCGCTCTCCTTTTGGCTCTTGGTCGGTGGAAGCGTCCTCGGCGGCTACGCGATCCTTGCCGGGAAGGCGAGCGTTCTCTACACCTTTTATCCCCCCCTTCGGGCAGAGTGGACCTTCTACGCGGGGGCGGTCCTGCTCGTCTTGAGCACCTGGACGACTTCTGCGGCGCAGATCCTGGCCCTTTCTTCCTGGAAAAGGGAGCATCCAGGCGAGCGGGTTCCGCTGCTCGCCTTCGTCTCGGTCGCCACTTACGTGATGTGGGATATCGCCTCCATGGGAGTAGCGATCGAGGTGCTCGGCCTTCTTCTTCCCTGGTCGCTCAATCTCCTGCCGGGCTCCGACCCGCTCTTGAGCCGCGCGCTTTTCTGGTTTACCGGCCACCAGATCGTCTACTTCTGGCTCC
>JAQUAR010000020.1 GCA_028687155.1 Methylacidiphilaceae bacterium
AACAGGAGCACGATCGACAGAATATCGATCAGGGACACCAGGTTAATGAGAGGTTGCCGCTTGGGCCGCTCGACGAATCGCATCGGAACTCCTGCTCAAATGAGACGATTCCTGGTCGCGATCAAGAAAAATGCGCTCCTTCCCCTTTCCTGAGAGAACGATCCGTTTGCGAACCGGCAAAGAGGCCGACCGACATCAAGGAGCGGTCGGCCGCGCTTCCTGCGAGAGGACGGGAGGAACCCGGTTCGACTGCTGAAAAAAGATGTAGGAGAGGAGGAGGGACATTTTGTCCTCCCGGGGGATGCGAAGGCTGGCGGGCACTCGCAACGGAGTGGCGCTGGTAAACAGCAGCCGGACCTTTCCGTCGGCCAGGAGAAAGACGTGAACGAGGGGAGTTTGTGGCGGAGGGGGGCGTTCATGAATGAGTACGTAGGTTCCATTGAGTGAGTCGTTTCTGCCCACCAGCGCATGCGTCGCTTTCCGGTTGAGATGGTGCTCGATGAATTTTCGCGGCTTGTCCGGCAGCGACTCAAGGAAAGTCCGGAGCCCTCCCGTCGGATCAAATGGGGCGTTCTGGCCCCCCCGAGGGGTGCCGTCGAGCGCCGGAGGCTGGCCGGACGAGGAGGAGTTTGCCGGACCAATCTGCACGGGATGCAGCGGAGCTTCGGAGGGCGCTCGCTCGGGGGCTCTGCTCTCCGAATCGGATTGGCTGGGAAGTGGATATTCCGGATCGCTTTGCGCCTCGGCTTGGTAGGGAAGAGCCAGGGCGGCGAGAAAGAGAGGCAGTGCGGCGATCCTCGATCGAAAAACGCCGGATTTCATCGACTCGCTATTTGCGAACCCACGCTCCATCCGGTTGCTGGACATACTCTCCAGGGAAGGCACGCCGGGACCAGCGCCGTGCATACTCATCCTGGATCTCCTCGAAGGTCTTTCCCTGTAGTTTTGTTTGGGCCATGTAGAGTTTCACGCGGTCCCGATTTTCATCCTGAACCACACGCTCGGCGAACTGCTTGTAGGCAACATCCGCCGGCGGGTTGACGACGGCAAGAAAGCCGTCACGATCTTCTCCGATCACGCCCGCATTTTTCAAGCCTTGGATTTCTCCCGAACGAAGCCGGCGGCTCTCCGCAACCTCGGGCGCGACCGGAGCCGCGTGGGCGCTCTGTTTCTCGGTGACTTCCACGTTCATGCGAACGTGGATGCGTACCGGCTCCGGAGTCGTCACGCGCACGGTGGGAGAGCAGCCGAGGAGAGTGATCGGGACGGCGAGAAGAAACCATCCGTTACGGGGAAATCGGGGGATACTCTCCATTCGTTTGCTCCGGCAACTGATCAGAATTTGGCCCGAGAGACAAGCCGCTTGCAATCGGCGCCCCCATCCGAGGATCTTGTTGCCAGCGAATCCTGAAGTTTCTCTTCCCATCGGGTCCGCGTAGTTCCAACCGGAGGCGGCTCTCCGGGAGGGCGTAGGAGAGCGAGAGAAAACCGACGGAGTAGGCGTAGCGGCGCAGGGATTGACCTAGGATCTGGACGAGTTGCCGCTTGGCGGGACTCCAATCGGCGGGGAGGCGTTGGAGAAAGCGGTCGATGTCGCGCATCTCCAGGGTTCCCGGACCATCGAGCGTCAAAAAGCCGAACGCATTTTGCAGGCTCGTTCCCCGCGCATCGAGGTGGAGGCGGCCGTCCGCCTTTCCGGTTACGGCTAAGGAGAAGCGGTTGCTGGTAAACTGCTGGGCGATCGGCTCCACGGAGACCCCGTTGAGGTGAATCCATCCGTCCCAGGGAAAGTCTTTCTGGAAACGGATCGAGAATCCCCCACCGGCTACTCCTCCGTAGAGCTTGCCGCCGAAATGACCGAAGATGCCCTCGCTGTTGAAGGTCACGTCGAGCCAATCGTCGGTGGCTCGGATCCCACGCCAGGAAACTTCCTTAAAAAAGATGGTGTGGACCAGGTTGTTCGCCTGCGTTTCGCTCAGCGGCAGGTTAAAGGCGAGGCGTCCCCGCCGCACGTCGAGGATGACATGATAAGAAGGGTACCGGATTCTCTCCGGCATGATCTCGATCTCGTTCTTGAGGCTCGCCTGCGTCCAATCGTTGAGCGAAACGTTTTCCGAGCTTAGACCGAAGAGAAAGGGAAGCACGATCCCCGGAGCCCCGAAGGCGCTGATCACGAACTGTCCTCCTCGGAGGAGCACCTTGTCGGCGGTCCACTGTTCCAGGGTCCGTTCGCGCTGTCTCTTTCGCCGGATCTCCTCCTCCTTGCGAAACTGCTCGACATACCAGAAGAGATCGGGGCCGAGGTAGAGCACCGGATCGAAGATCGCCAGTTGATCGACCCGATGCTGCGAGAGTCCCCGCCAGGAGAACTTGATCCGCAGAGATTCGATGGTGAGGATCTTGGAGAGAGGATCATAGGGGGAGTAGATCATCACGTTGCGCGCGGCAGCGATCTTGATCAGGCGATCGTCCTGACTTAGGCCGGCGACCGGGACGTCGTGGAGCTCGATCGGCTGTCCATGAAAGCCCAAGGCCAAGGGGATCGGCGGCAGGTGGGGAGCGAGCCGGTCGATATTGATCGTGGCCCGAGTCACGCGGATGGTGTCGATTTGGAGGCGGGGTTTGGGAAGGAACCGGAGCCACGGATTCGGACGCTTCCCCTTCGATTCTCGTTCCAAAAAAGCAATCAAGGAGGAACTCCAGATTGTGGGGGAATGGATTTCGACATAGCCGAGCCTCTGTCGGAACAGGAGATCGTCCCATCTCCACCGGATCAGAACATCCGAGATCCGGCCGACCTCCCCGAGCGAGACGCCGTGGAGGCGAAAGGCCGTGGAAGAGAGCCACTCGGCCGAGTCGATATCCAAGGGAAGCGCAAGGTGACGGGCGAGCCCGGTGAGAAGTTCGGAACTGTTGGCCCGAATCCGGCGTCCGACCCATGGGCCTCCGACGAAAACGAGCAGGGCAAGGGCGGCAAGCGTCCCGAGCAGTCGTCCGATGCGCCGAGGGAACCTTCTCTTCCCGGGTTGGCCCACCCGCGGAGGCGGCTCTTGTCCAGCGCCGGTCATTGAGAAACAGAGTTTAGCAGCGGCCGTGGAAGGGGAAAACCGCAAAGCGGGGTGTTGAGTGAATAAGTCGGTAAAAAGAGATTGAAAAGAGGGATGAGGCCGCGTTTGCTGTGAAAAACCAAAGATTCGCTTTTTACCCTTATGAATATTTCCTCCGAAACAACGCGAAACGAGAATGAGCTATCCGGTCCCAAGGTGACGGTGCTCACGCGGGACACCGAGTTCCGCGGAACGGTTGGGTTCACGGGCGAGCTTCAGCTCAACGGGAGGCTGGAGGGAGAGATTCTCTCGGAAGACGGAACCCTGGTGATCGGCGACACCGCTCTTGTCAAAGCCGACATTCGCGCGAAGAAGGTGGTCGTTCGTGGACGGGTCTTCGGCAACATTCTGGCCCGTGAGCGGCTGGAGCTGGTCGGATCGGCCCGGGTCTTCGGCGACGTGCAGACCGGAGCCCTGGCGATCGAGCAGGGAGCGGTCTTCGTCGGCAAATCCGAGAGCCTCCAATCGGATAAGGTTGAGAGACCGGAGACCGACTCCTTTTTCAAGCTGTTGACCTCGGCAGGGAGTGAAGCTGCGCCGGCGCGGCCGCTCAAGGGCCCCGAACCGGCAAAGCCGCTTCCTCCCATCGGGGGGAAGCCCGTGGAGAAGGGAAGCCCATCGTAGCGCGCAGAGCACGATCCCGCTGACCATGGGCTTGCGAATTGGAATTGTCGGAGTCACGGGGGCGGTCGGCCAGGAGGCCCTTCATCTCCTGGAAGGGGGGGCTCTCTCGATCTCCGAAATCCGTCTCTTTGCTTCGGCTCGTTCGGCAGACCGAATTCTCTCGTTTCGTCATGAGCCGGTTCGGGTGGAGGAGGTCCGTGGGGAGAGGCTGGCTGGGCTCGATTATGTCTTCTTTAGCGCCGGTGGTTCGGTCTCCCGCCAGTATGCCCCGCTTGCGGTGAAGGGCGGAGCGGTCGTCATCGACAACTCTTCGGCTTTTCGGATGGTGGACGAGGTCCCGCTGGTCGTGCCGGAAGTCAACGCGAAGGCGTTGCTCCACCATTCGGGAATCATCGCCAATCCGAATTGCACCGCAGCGATCCTCGCCACCGCGGTCTGGCCTCTCCATCAAGCCGCCGTCGTCGAACGGATCGTGGTGGCGACCTACCAAGCCGCAAGCGGAGCCGGCGCGAAGGCGCTCTCCGAGCTCGATGCCCAGGTCCGGCAATATGCGGCGGGCGAAGCGATTCGGAAGAAGGTCTTCCCCGAACAGATCGCCTTCAACGTCTTTTCCCATAACACCCCTGTCGACGCATCCGGCTTCAACGAAGAGGAGAACAAGGTCGCGCAGGAGATTCGCAAGCTCTTTGGAGAACCAAACCTGGGCATCTGCGCCACCTGCATCCGGGTGCCGGTCTTTCGGGCGCATTCGGAGGCCGTCGTGCTGGAGACCCGGCGCAAGCTCTCGGCCGAGGAAGCCCGGGAGATTCTTCGCCATGCCCCCGGTGTCGCGGTCGTCGACGACCGGCAGACCAACCAGTTCCCGACTCCGCTGGAAGCCGCGGGCAAGCGGGAGATCCTGGTGGGCCGTCTTCGTGAGGATCCGTCGCACCCCCGGGCGCTCGCCCTCTTCGTGAGCGGCGACCAGCTCCTCAAGGGAGCGGCCTGGAACGCGATCCAGATCCTCGAGCGGTTGGCCGCGCGGTAAACCCCATCCGCGGCCCCGCTCGGACGCGAACCATACCTCCCATATCCTGGAAGGTGCGAAGCCTTTCTCTTGGCCGCTTGGGATTCGGAGAGGATCGCGTATGATCATGGGATGACTATTCGACTGCGAATCGGCGGCATGACTTGTTCCAACTGCTCCCGGCATGTGCAAACGGCGTTGAGTTCGGTCCCGAAGGTGATCTCGGCGCGGGTCGACCTCGAGAAGGGCAGGGCGACGGTGGAGGTCGGCGAGGGGGGGGCTTCTTCGGCGGCGCTGGTCGAGGCGGTGCAGAAGGCAGGCTATGAGGCGGCGCCGGCGGAAGACGAGGAGGACTCATCCAGCCCTTGGAAACGAGGCCTGCTGGTGGGGGTCATTCTCACTCCGCTCCTTTTGATCCTGCCTTGGCTCGTTCGGGCCCCGCCCCATCCGCATTGGCTCGGCTGGCTCGAGTTTGCCCTGGCCCTTCCCGTGCAGCTGATTACCGGGCGTCCGTTCTATCAGGGGGCCTACCGTCAACTCCGCCACGGGCGGCTCGACATGGACGTGCTGGTCTCCCTGGGAAGCTCGGCCGCCTTTCTCTTGAGCGTCTATGGCCTTTTTCGGCCCGGGGCCCTCGAACATGGCTATTTCGACGAGGCAGCGGCGATCCTCACCTTGGTGAGCGTAGGGCATTGGCTGGAGGCTCGCGTCTCCCTCCGCGCCTCCCAGACTCTGCGCACTCTCTTGTCCCTGGCCCCTCCCAAGGCGCGCCGGCGCCGCTCCGACGGGGGGGAGGAAGAGGTCTCGGTCGAGCAGTTGCAGAAGGAGGACCTCGTGATTCTGGGTCCGGGGGACCGCGTGCCCGTCGACGGGGTCATGGAGGAAGGGAAGGGGATTCTCGATGAAAGCATGCTCACCGGGGAATCCCAGCTGGTGGAAAAGGCGCTGGGCGGGCCGCTCTATGCGGGAACGATCAACGTGAGCCGGCGGATCGTGATGCGTGTGTCGGCTGCGGGATCGGAAACGGTGCTCGCGCATATCGCGGCAGTGGTCGAGCGAGCCCAACAGAGCCGGGCCGCGATCCAGCGGCTGGTCGACCGGGTGAGCAATATTTTCGTGCTCGCCGTCCTGGCGCTGGCGGGAGGAACCGTTCTCGGCTGGGGATGGTTCGGCCTCGGGTGGGAAAGAGCCCTTTTGCGGGCCGCCTCCGTTCTGGTCGTGGCCTGCCCCTGTGCGATGGGCCTTGCGACTCCCGCGGCGATCCTCGTGGCGGCTAATGTGGCGGCCCGCAGAGGCGTTCTCTTACGCGACGCGCAGGCGCTCGAAAAATGCGGCAGAATCCGGAGGATCGTCTTCGACAAGACCGGGACGCTCACCGAGCCGACCGTGGGAGAGCCCACCTATTATGGAGAGGCTCCCCAGGAAGCGGAGAGGCTGGCGCGGGGGCTGGCGGCACCGAGCCGCCATCCGCTCAGCCAAGCGGTCTCCCGGTATTATGCAGAATGGCCAGAAGCAGAGCTGGAAGAGTGGGAAGAGGAGCGTGGATTGGGAGTGCAGGCGCGCTACCGGGGCGAGACCGCACGGCTGGGTTCGCTCCGCTGGCTGGGAGAATTGGGAGTCGCGCTTCCGGACGAGGCTGCGAGCGGAGCGAATGGAACACTCGGCCTCGCGCTGGGGAAGCAGCTCTTGGCCACTCTGCCGGTCCTCGCCCGGCCCAAGCCCTCTGCAGCCGGAGTCCTGCGCGGACTGCAAGAGCAGGGTTATGCGGTCTACCTCTTTTCCGGCGATCAGGCGGAGGCGTCGTTCGCGTTTTCGCGGGAGGTTGGCATTCCGGCGGAACGGACCTTCGCCGAGGTGCGGCCGGAAGCCAAGGCCGAGCTCGTGCAGAAGCTCCAATCCCAGGGGGGAGGAGTCGCGTTCGTCGGGGATGGGATCAACGATGCCCCGGCGTTGGCGCAAGCCGACCTCGGCATCGCCGTTCTCCAGGCGAGCGACATTGCCCGGGAATCCGCCGACGTGATTCTTCTGCGGAAAGACATCGAGGCGATCCCGGGAATCCTCTCCTTGAGCGCGAAGACGCTCCGCACGATCCACGAAAATCTCTTCTGGGCCTTTTTTTACAACGCGGCGGCGATTCCCCTGGCGATCTTTGGCGTGCTCTCCCCGGCTCTCTGTGCGGCGGCAATGGGCATGTCCGATCTGTTTGTCGTCGGGAATGCCTTGCGACTCTATCGCCGGTAACGTACGAAAAGGGATCTCCTCCCGCGCCGCGTGGACGAGGGGAAACCGTTAAACAATATGGGTTGGGATCTCTGGCTTTTTTACGAGATCAACACTCATTGGACCTGCCCCCTGCTGGACTGGGGAATGCCCCTGGTCTCCCACTACTACCATTTTCAGGGCATCGTTCTGGTGGGAGTGGTGCTATTGACTGCATTCGGCCGCTTCCGGGATCGCTGTTTCCTGGGCCTGGTAGGAATCAGCCTCGTCGTGGGAGATATGGGAGTGACCGACGGCCTGAAGCATCTCGTGAACCGTCCCCGTCCCTTTTCTGTTCTTCCCGGAGTTCGGGAGGTCGAGGAAGGGAAGATTTCCTGGTCCGATCCGAGCCGGGGGCCCCAAGGCCACTCCTTCCCTTCGGGGCATGCGGCGAACAACGCGGCGCTCGCCTATCTGGCGAATGTCGTCTACGGCCCGCGAATGGCCTGGGTTTGGCTCTGGGCGGGACTGGTGGGCTACTCGCGGGTTTATCTCGGAGTCCACTATCCTTCCGACGTTCTCGCCGGATGGTTGGTGGGAGCCTTTTATGCCTGGGCATTGAGCGCCGGAACGGAGTACGCCTGGCGTCGATGGGGAAAGCAGCTCTTTCCCCGACTTTCCGCCGCGCATCCCCGACTTCTCTCTGCTTCGGCGCAGAGGAAAGAAGGCCGGCAGGGTGAGCAGGAGAGTAAGATCGGTTGACCAAAGATGCTCATTTCCGCAAAGGCTGTCTTCCTTGGCACCGGAGAAGTTCTCGTCCCTGGGATGGTTCGCGTCCTGGGGAGCCGCATCGTTCAAGTGGCCGAGGAGCTTTCTCCGCGGATGGGTGAGGAGCGGGTCGTCCTCGAGGAGGCCGTTCTTTCTCCTGGGCTGCTCAACGCCCACGTCCATCTGGATTATACGGGACTTCGGGGAAAGCTTCCGGCCGTCTCCTTTCCGGCATGGGTCAAGGAGATCCTTCGTCTCAAGGCATCCTTGCATCGGGAGTCGCTCGAAGCGGCGCTCGGTGAAGGATTCGGTCTCCTCGCCCGTTCCGGGACGACCGGGGTGGGCAACATGGAGGCCTACCCGGAGCTTCTGCTTCTAGCCGAACGGTTTCCCCTGCGCTGCTGGTGGTTTCTGGAGCTGATCGATCTCCGTCCCCACCTCTGGTCCGAGGAAGCGACATGCGCGGTTCTGCAATTTTTCGACGATCCCCCCGGCCCCCTCGGCAAGCTTGGACTGGCCCCTCATGCGCCCTACACGGCCTCTCCCGAGCTCTACCGTCTGGTCCGGGAAGGGGCCGAGCGCTTCCGCCTTCCGGTGACCACGCATGTGGCCGAGTCGCCCGAGGAGTGGACCATGTTTTGCCAAGGAGAGGGTGAACTCCTGGATCTGGTCAGCCAAGCCGGCCGTCCGAGGCCGAAGGGCGCAGAGCTTTCTCCGCTCCAGTGGCTCGATCGGACCGGAGGCCTTGCTCCCGGCATGTTATTGGTCCACTTGAACTATCTCTGCGAGGCGGACTGGGCTCTTTTGGCCAGGCGGGAGTTTCCGGTCGTCCACTGCCCGAAGTCGCACGCTTTCTTTTCCTACGCACCCTTTCCCCTGGAGCGGATGCTTTCGCTCGGAATCCCCGTCTGTCTGGGCACCGACAGCTTGGCCAGCAACGACACTCTCGACCTGCGCGAGGAGATTCGCCAAGCGCGCCAGTTGCATCCCGGAATCCCGCCGGAGCGATGGTGGGAGATGGTCACGGCAGCACCGGCGCGAGCGCTGGGCTTGCCGGGAACCTTGGGCGAAATCCGCAGCGGAGCCTGGGCAGATCTCGCGGCATTCCGGTGGGGGAGCGGGCTCGATCCCTGGGAAGCCTGCATCGAGAGCCGGGAAGAGCCGCTTTTCCTCATGGTACATGGAAGGGTGCTCAAGGCCGAGGGCCGTTGGTTCTCGTGAATAGAGAATTTCGCGCCGCACTCGGCCGGGAGCTGGAAGAACTAGCGGAAGCCGGGCTGCTCCGATCTCTGCCTGGGCTTGCCGGCGCCGGAGGAGAGGGGACCGCAGAAGGAAAAACGCCTTGGCTCAACTTTGCCTCGAGCGACTACCTGGGTCTTTCTCACCATCCGGAGGTGATCGATGCGGGCTGTCGAACGTTCCGCGAACGGGGTTCAGGTGCCGGCGCCTCTCGCCTGCTCTGCCTGGATGCCGATCTCCAGCGGGATCTGGAGGTGCGCCTAGCTTCCTGGAAGCGCCGCGAGGCGGCGCTGGTCTTTCCGAGCGGCTATGCGGCCGCGGCCGGCACGATCCCTATCCTCGTTGGTGCGGAGGACCTGGTTCTGCTCGACCGGCTTAGCCACGCGTCGCTCATCGACGGGGCGCGCGCCAGCAAGGCCACCCTTCGCGTCTTCCCCCACAACGACCTCGATGGGCTGGAGGAGATCTTGCGCCGGCATCGCGCGAAATCCCGGCGGGCGCTCGTCGTGACCGAATCGGTCTTTTCGATGGATGGGGATATCGCCCCGCTCCAGGATCTGGTTGCCCTGAAGGAAAGATACGAGGCATGGTGTCTGGTGGACGAGGCGCACGCAGAAGGAGTCTTCGGTCGGACCGGAGCCGGGATCATTGAGACGCTCGGCTTGGAAGGGCGAATCGAGGTAGAGCTGGGAACCCTTTCCAAAGCACTCGGGTCGGGAGGAGGATTCGTGGCCGGCGACCGGGAGCTCATCGACCTGCTGGTCAACCGAGCCCGCCCTTTTGTCTACTCGACGGCGCTGCCACCGCCTTCGGCCGGGGCGGCCAAGGCCGCTCTCGCCCTGTTGACTTCGGGAGAGGGGATGCGGCGGCGCGAGCGGCTCCGGGAAATCATCGCCCTTTTCGGAGGGGGCCAGAGCGAGCGGTCTCCCATCTTTCCCGTGGTCTACGGGGAGGAAAGGCGGGCGACGGCGGTCGCCGCCCGGCTTCGGATGAGAGGAATCTTTGCCCCGGCCATCCGCTTTCCGACCGTTCCCAAAGGGACTGCCCGGCTTCGGATTTCGCTCTGCTCCTTTCACACCCCGGAAGAGATCCGGCGGCTTCAAGCGGAGCTCGAGCGCGAAGAATGATGACTTCGGAAGATCGCGACAAGGACTTCGTCTGGCATCCTTTTACTCCCGATCGGCCCTGGCGGGATCCGGCTTATCGCCTGCCGGTGATCGTGCGCGGGGAGGGTCCCTATTTATGGGACGAGGAGGGAAAGCAGTATTGGGACGGTAACTCCTCGATCTGGACCAATCTCCATGGACACCGCCATCCCCGGCTTGTCGCGGCGGTTCGGGATCAGCTCGAGCGAATCGACCATGTCTCGTTTCTCGGCCTGACCCATCCCTGGGGAGCCGAGCTTGCGGAACGGCTTTCCGGGATCGCGGCGGGCGGGAGCGGCCCCAGATACCGGACTTTTTTTTCGGACGACGGGTCCACGGCGATCGAAGCGGCCGTGAAGATCGCCTGGCAATATTTTCAGCAAAACGGGCAGCCCCAGCGCGATCTCTTTCTCTGCCTTACGGAGAGCTATCATGGGGACACGGTAGGAGCGATGAGCGTGGCCCAAAGCCGCTTTCACCGGCTTTTCGGGCCATTGCGCTTTCCTTCCGTTTCCATCGCCTCGCCGGCCTGCTACCGCTGCCCATTCAATCGAGCGGCGCCGGGAAAAAAGGATGCCCGTCAGGGTCGCCGATGCTCCTGGGAGTGTATCCGGATTCTGGAGGAGGCCCTCGATCGCCACGGCAACCGGCTGGCTGCCCTCTTGATCGAGCCGAAGGTGCAGGCGGCCGCCGGAATGTGGATGCACCCGGAGGGCTACCTGCGCGAGCTCGACCGGCTCTGCCGGGAGCGAGGCGTCTTCTGGATCGCCGACGAGATCTTCACGGGCTTCGGCCGGCTGGGGAGCTGGTTCGCCTGCGAACGGGAAGGGGTCTTTCCCGACCTCCTCTGCTTGGCCAAGGGGCTGACGGGAGGGATGACGCCGCTGGCCGCAACCCTCGTGCGGGAAGGGATCTACGCGGGGTTTACAGGAGAGAACAGCCGGGCCTTTCTGCACGGGCATAGCTACACGGCGAACCCGATCGGGTGCGCGGCGGCACTCGCCTCGCTCGCTGTCTTCAAGGAGGAAGAAGTCTTCGAGCGGATCGCCCGACACGCTGAGGTCCTGAGCGCTCTCTCCCAGCGGTTCTGGCGGCATCCCCACGTAGGGGATGTCCGGCAAGAGGGGCTTGTGCTGGCGGTTGAGCTTGTCGAGAGACAAGCCGACCGGTCATCCTTCCCGAAAGAGCGGGAGGTGGGCTTTCGCGTCTGCGAACGAGCCCGAGCCCACGGGCTGCTGACTCGGCCCATTGGGGATGTCCTGGTGCTGGTGCCTCCCCTCTGCGTCTCTGCCGACGATTTGGCCGGGATGGTCGGCGCTCTCGATCGGGCTCTCTGGGAGGAGCTGCCGTGATCGCCGAGTGGAACAGGGTAGGGAACGAAAAGCGATGTTTTGGTCCTCGGTCATTTCGGAGACGGCAACTCCTTTGTCCCTCCCGCAGCTCTTGTGGAAGGCTGTCGGGGAAGAGCCCCTCCGGTTCGTCGAAATGGGGATCTTCTTCCTGGCGATCCTTCACACCTTCCTCGCTCCCTCCCTCCACCGTCTGGGATGCCGCCGGTTGGAGCGAGCAGGCCGGCTCGAATCCGGGCAAGGGCCGACTGCGGCGAACCAACGAGTGGTTGCGGAGCTGCTTCTCCTTCTGGGCGAGGTCGAAGTGGTCTTCGGCTTCTGGGTCATCCCGCTTTTCTGGATTCTGGTCGGCGTCAAGGGGTGGGCCGGGGCGATCCAGCGGTTGGGGCTGAGCCGGGATTTCGAGGAGGCGATCTTCGTGGTCGCGGTCATGACGGTCGCGTCCAGCCGGCCGATCCTTCTCTTCCTGGACCGGTGGCTCCAACGGGTGGCTGCCTTGGGTCGGGAGTCGGTCGCAGCCTGGTGGTTTTCCCTGTTGACGCTAGGTGCGTTGGCCGGCTCCCTCGTCACAGAGCCGGGAGCGATGACCGTGACCGCTCTTTTGCTGGGCAAGCGCTTTTTTGCCCTTGGGCCCCGTCCGGCTCTCTCTTACGCAACGGTCGGTCTTCTCTTCGCCAACGTATCGATCGGAGGCTCCCTCACTC
>JAQUAR010000291.1 GCA_028687155.1 Methylacidiphilaceae bacterium
GAGGCCGAAGAAGAACGTCTGGGTCTGGTTCCGATCGAAAACTCCTCGGGCGGAATGATCCTGGAGACGGTGGATCTTCTTTTAGAGAAAGAGCAGCCGCTCTTCATCCAGGAAGAGCTCGCGCTTCGGGTCCAGTTGGCGCTGATCGGGCATGCCGGGGAAGAACCCCAGATCGTCTTTTCGCATTGGGCGCCCCTGGGTCACTGCCGGCGGTGGATCGAAAAGCGGTTTCCGAAGGTCGAGTTGCGGGTTGCCGCCAGCACGTCCGAGGCTGCCTGGCTGGCCGCGAAGACTTCGGGCGCCGCCGCGTTGGCTACCCGTGAGGCGGCTGCGGCAACCGGGCTTTCCATCCTCCATTACCCAGTGGAGGAAGGAGTCGTCAATCTCACTCAGTTCGTCCTTTTGGGGAGAAAAAAGCCCTCTCCCGGCGGCAGGGAGACGAGCCTCGTGTTTTCTCTGCCGCAGGAGCCGGGAAGCCTCTGCTCCTTCCTGGAAGTGTTTCGCACCGAGCGAATCAACCTGAAGCGGATCGTCTCCCGACCCGTGCCGGGGCGGCCGAACACCTACGTCTTCTTCGTCAGCCTCGAAGGGAGCGAGGAGGAGGGGCGGATGGAGCGCGCGCTCAAGAAGGTCGAGCAGCGGGCCCTGCGGTGCCGTTCCCTTGGCTCTTACCCTGTTCAGGCGCCTTACGAGTCGTAGGTTTCGGTTCCTCAGCTCCCAGAGTGTGCGGCGGCTGGGCCGATTGAGATTTCCACACTTCTTCCCAAGGAGTGGTAAAGCTTTCGTCCGAGAGGAAAAAAGAGGCGGGCGGATCGGGGACCTTTTCATCCTTGGGGTGTGCTACCTCTTTCCCTAGGGATTGATCCTCAGGCTGGGTCTGACGGATGGAGATCGGGGTTCCCCGGTCGACCAGTGCGAAGAAGCGCTCCGCATCTTTTCCGGTCAAATGGAGACAACCGTGGGTTCTCGGTGTCGACCAGAGGTATCCCTCGTGAACGCCGTACCCGGGCGCGAAACCAACCCAGAATGGCATCGGATAGCCGACGAATTTCCAGCCGGGAGCCCGGCTGGGGGGGCCGCTGGCCTTGGTCCCTTCCACCGCTTGGCTATCCTTTACCCAGAAGCCGTAGTGGCGGGACCGCCGCCGCGTGGCTTTTCCCGTCACGTGGAAGACCCCTGTGGGCGTAAGGTGGCCTGGCCTGCCCGAGCAGGTGGGCATAACCAAGAGAGGCCGATCGCCTTCCATCACGTAGACGACCCGGCCCTCAAGGGAAACTTTGACGATTCGCTGGGAAGGGGCGGAGGGATGCGCCCTGTGATGGGCGCCAGACGTCCAGGATGCCTCTCTTTTTCCTCTAGCCCAAGCAGATGAGTCGGCGAAGAAGTGCGGCAGAGCCGATAGGAGGAGGGCAACGGTGATCGCGGGCGGAGGAGGCCGAAAAATACGCATCATCACGGCGATGGAAGTTCTTCTACCGGATTCGACCTCTCCAGAAAAGGCGAAAACGGCCATCGGCCCTTGCTCCGCCCGTCCTCTCCCGTTGCGGGCGATCTCTAAACCGGCAGTGGGCATATTTACGTCCCGTTGACCGAAATGTACGAGTAATTAACTAGGTATTTACGATCTCTTTACGTAGGATGAATGACCTTCCTCACACGGAACTGTCCGACGCTCTCCACGATTCAGGCTCCCGTTGGACGGTTGGCAACGGGATCGTTCCATGCCACTAGAAAACCCATGGGTCTTTCTCACGATTTGGATGGGCGCGGCGTTTCTGGCCGCCGTGATTGCCATCCAGCTTCGTGTCTCCGTGGCTCTGGTGGAGGTTCTCGTCGGTATCTTGATGAGCCACCTGCTGGGGATGGCGGAGCCGCCCGAATGGATGACCTTCCTGGCCAGGCTCGGCAGCGTCACGCTCGCGTTCCTTGCCGGGACTGAGATTGATCCCGCTTCCTTCCGGCACCACGCCCTTCCGAGCCTCGTCACCGGCTTTCTCTCCTTTCTTCTTCCCTTTGGCCTGATCTGTCTCCTGGCCCACTTCGTTCTGGGTTGGAGTACGGCGGGGTCGCTCGTCGCGGGGATCGCGCTGGCTACGACCTCGGTCGCGATCGTTTACACCGCCATCCTCGAAAAGGGGATGGAAGCCACCCGCTTCGGCCAGCTTCTTCTGACGAGCTGCTTCGTAACCGATTTCCTCTCGGTCCTCTTCCTAGGCGTCTTCTTTACGCACTGGTCCACAACCTCGGTGTTTCTGCTGCTCCTGGCTCTTTTGCTGCTCCTGGCGCTGCCGCGGTCGCTGAAGCCCCTTCTCCGGTGGCTAGGGCGAAGCCCGGTCAGCGAACCGGAAGTCAAGTTCCTCTTCTTTGTCCTCGCTCTCCTGGGCGCGCTTGCTTCGGTCGCGCAGACCGAGCCCGTCCTGCCGGCCTATGTGGCCGGCGTGCTCGTCGCCAAATCCTTTGCAACCGATCGCCAGCTCGTCCGCCGCATGCGCGCGCTCGCCTACGGCCTGCTCACTCCCTTCTTCTTCATTAAGGCGGGCTTTCATATTTCCCTGCAGATTCTTCTCTTCGGCTTGCTTCCCATCCTCCTGTTTTTCGGCGTCAAGTTCCTGAGCAAGATGATGGCCGTCTGGCCAGCCTTTCGCGTGTTACGGCTCTCCGGGCGGGAGGCGCTTTTCGGCTCCCTGCTGACGAGCGGAGGGCTCACCTTCGGACTCATTGCGGCACACTTTGGAGTGACCAAGGGGATCTTGCAGAGAGAGCAGTATTCGCAGGTGACAATCGCTATTCTCTTGAGCACGCTGGTTCCTGTGATTGGAGCAAGCCGCCTCTTTCCCCCGGCCCCCGTCAAAGCGAAAGAAGAGGAGCCGAAGCTTGCCGAGCCTGGGGAGTTCGAAGAGTCGGGCTGATCTCCAGGACGCGGACGCCCGGAGACTTTTTGCTCGCGGCTTCGGAGGAGCAGTGCTTATC
>JAQUAR010000021.1 GCA_028687155.1 Methylacidiphilaceae bacterium
TGTGGCCGGGATCTGCAGGAGATTGAGGGTGGGGCCAAGGGAGGCGACGACTCCCAGCAAAAAATCGGAGGCTCCCATCTCTCGAAAAAAGAGAATCATCGGCACCCCGTTGACGAGCGTAAAGGAGGCCGTGTTGAAGAGCTGAAATAGGTTGATGCGCAGGATCGCCGTTCGGAGTTCCCAACCGGAAGCCGCGTCCATGGCTCGACAAGCGTAGTGAGCCGAATTATCGGCCGAGCACGTAGGCGAAGAGGAGCGGAGCAACGATCGTAGCGTCAGACTCGATCACGAATTTGGGGGTGGAGGAGTCGAGTTTCCCCCAGGTGATCTTCTCGTTTGGAGCGGCTCCGGAGTAGGAGCCGTAGCTCGTCGTCGAGTCGCTGATCTGACAGAAGTATCCCCAGTAGGGGACGTTTTCCACCTGCATGTCCTGGTGGAGCATCGGCACGACACAGATCGGGAAGTCACCTGCAATGCCACCGCCGATCTGGAAGAAGCCCAGGGAATGGCGTGCGCTCGTGCGCTGATAGAAGCCGGCCAGTTGCGTCATGTACTCAATCCCGCTTCGGACCGTGCGGGGATCACGGATCTTCCCCTTCAAGCAGTGCCCCGCGTACATGTTCCCCAAGGTGGAGTCCTCCCAGCCCGGAACGATGAGAAAGAGTTCCTTCTCCATGGCGGCCAGAAGCCAGCTATTTTTCGGATCAATCTGAAAGGAAGACTGAAGCCGACCGGAGCGGAGCACATTCCAGAGGAATTCGTGGGGAAAGAGGCGTACGCCCTTCTGGTCGGCGTGGACCCATTCCTCGAGGACGGCCGCCTCGATCCGCCGCATCGCTTCCTCTTCCGGAATGCAGGTATCGGTGACCCGGTTGAGGTGGCGGCGGTAGAGGTCTTCCTCGTCCGCGGCAGAGAGCTCCCGGTAGTGAGGAACGCGGACATAGGAGTCGTGAGCGACCAGGTTGAAAAGATCCTCCTCCAGGTTGGCTCCCGTGCAGGAGATGGCATGCACCTTGTCCTGCCGAATCATCTCCGCCAGGGAAAGCCCGAGTTCCGCCGTGCTCATGGCCCCTCCTAGGGCCAGCAACATCTTGCCCCCCGCGGCGAGATGAGCTTGATAGGCGCGTGCGGCGTCGACGAGCGCGGCGGCGTTGAAGTGGCGGAACTCTCGGTCGAGGAAGTCGGAAATCTGTCCCATAGGCTTAAACGGAAGTCTGCTCCCTGCGGGGTGTCACCCGGCGGTCACGGCCCATTATTCCCCTGGCGGAGACAAACACAAGCTTTGCGTCCAGCCTCCCTGGTCTCCCAAGCGTTCTTCTGCGGCTTGCGCAGCGGTTTTCGGTCAAAGGGGGAAGATCGACCGATCGGCTTCTTCTTCCGTTTCGATCGTGAAGAGGGTAAACCGAACTCCGTTCTCGGGATTTTCTCGGAAAATCGCCAGAAAGAAGCGCGAGCGATGGAAGCGGAGACAGGACAGGCGTTAACGGCACGCAGCGGGTCCAACCTGGCTGCCGCCTTCTTCTGCCTCCCGCCGGAGACGCGGCAGGCCATGTCTGTCTTCTATGGCTTCTGCCGGGTCGTGGACGACGTGGCCGATTCCTCCTCTCTCTCCCTTGGTCAGAAGCAGGAGGGGTTAGCGTTTTGGCGTGCCGAGATCGAGCGGGCCTACCGGGATGCGCCCCGTTCCCCGCTCGGCAGAGAGCTTGCCTCGGTCGTTCGGCGTTACCGGATCGCTCGAGAACCGCTCGAGGAGATCGTGAACGGGGTGGAGATGGATCTCCGGCAGAGCCGGTATCGCACTTTTGCCGAGCTCGAAGTCTATTGCCGGCGGGTCGCGAGCGCGGTGGGCCTGGTGAGCATCGAGATCTTTGGCTGCCGGAGGCCGGAGAGCCGTAATTACGCGGAAGACTTAGGCATGGCTTTTCAACTCACGAACATTCTCCGCGACGTCCAAAAGGATGCTGCCGTCGGCCGGGTTTACCTGCCGGAGGAGGAGCTCGCCGAATTCGGTCTCGGCGTGGAGGATGTGCTGCTCGGGAAGTGGAGCCAAGAGATGCAAGAGCTCTGCCTCTTTCAATACCTTCGTGCCAAGCACTATTTTGCTCGGTCGCATCGGTGGATTCATCCCGAGGATCAGCGGCGGCTCGTCGCCTCCGAGGCGATGCGAGCGGTCTACGAAGCCATCCTGGAGAAGATTCGCAAGGCGAAGTTTCGGATCTTCTCCGGTGCAGGCCGGATGGGAAAGTTCGAGCGTGCCGGGAGAATGGCTGCGGCGCTCTTTGCCTTTTCCCGTCAGCGCCGTTTCTCGTGGAATCCTCCCCGGCAGGTGATGGTCTTGGGAGCCGGCTTGGCGGGCATGGCGGCCGCAGTGGAGGCGACGCTCTCCGGAGATCGGGTTGCGCTGCGGGAGGCGCGGGCACAAGTCGGGGGCCGGGCGGGTAGCTTCCTCGAGGCAAAGTCGGGGGAGAGGCTCGATACCGGGCAGCACCTCCTCATGGGCTGCTACCGGGAAACTCTCCGTCTGCTCCGTTCCTTGGGTGCGGAGAAGAAGTTGCTCTGGATCGATCCGCTCCGGATTCCTTTTCGCGGTGCAACGGGCGAAAGCCTCCTGGGAGCTTGGCCGCTCCCTTCTCCTTGGCATCTTCTGGGAGCCTTTCTCGGCTATCGGGAGATCTCGTGGAAAGATCGCTGGGCGGCAATCCGGCTGATCGGCTCGTTGCTTCTCGGGCGGGCTCCTCTCCGCGAAGAAACCGCGGAAAGCTGGCTTCGGCGCAGAAAGCAGTCGCAAGGGATCGTCCGGGCACTTTGGGAACCCCTCTGCCTGGCCGCCTGCAACCAGGATCTTTCCCGGGCGTCGGCCCGGATGCTGGAGGCCGTCATCCGCCGGTCTCTCTTGGGGAGCCGAAAGGATTCGGCTCTGGTCTTTTGCCGAGGCGACCTCGGCGAGCTCTTGGCCAAGGAGTGCGAACGACTTCTGCGCTTTTGCGGAGGGAGCCTCTCCTGTCGTTCCCCGGTGAGCCGGCTCCTCTTTTCCGGCGATCGGCTGGAGGCCATCGAGGATGCTGGCGGAGAGCGTTGGAAGGTCGACCAGGCGGTCAGCGCCCTCCCGTGGAACGCTCTGCGCTCCCTCCTGCCCGAGGGAAGCGCAGTGCAAAAGATCTGCCGATCCCTCGGGGAGGAACCGATCCTCAACCTCTATCTTTGGACCGATCGGCCGCTCACCCGGGAGATCGTGGTCGGCTTCCTCGATTCTCCCGTCCATTGGCTCTTTTGCCGCGAAGAAATCTTGGGAAGGGCGGCGTCTCGCGGCCATGCCTACGCCGCTGTCATTAGCGCCGCCCAGTCGTGGAAAGAGCTTTCGCGCGAGGCCATTGCGGACCGAGTGGTGGAGGAGATCCGGAAACGGTTGCCGGAAGCCGCCGAGGTCCATCTCCGCCATTCCTTTCTTTATCGTGCGCAAGGAGGTACTCCGTCCCTAAGCCCGGAGGCATGCGCGATGCGGCCCGGACCGCGGACCGAGTGGCGCAACTTCTGGATCGCGGGAGATTGGACAAACACCGGTCTTCCCGCCACCATAGAAGGTGCCGTTCAGAGTGGAATCTCGGCCGTCCGGGCGATGAACCGGGCGGG
Source organism: Methylacidiphilaceae bacterium (assembly GCA_028687155.1). Taxonomy (GTDB): domain Bacteria; phylum Verrucomicrobiota; class Verrucomicrobiia; order Methylacidiphilales; family Methylacidiphilaceae; genus Methylacidimicrobium. The sequence continues at coordinate 3,631 of JAQUAR010000021.1, forward strand.
CGGAGAGGAGAAGGCATTGCCGCCGGTCCTCAGCGGAGAATGGGGGATGGCGGAGGCAAGACGATAGCGGAGGGGACCATGAGGAAGCAGTGGATGAGCATCGGCCTGTGCGGGATCGCCTTGGTCGGAGGCCCGCTCCGGGCGGCCGAGATTCCTTCGAATTTCGAATCGGAACTCAAGAGCGCCGGGGCTGCCCTGCGCCAAGCCCCGATTCCCGAGTATCCCGGCCTGCTCGACCAGAGGCTTCGACCGCTCTTGCGTCAAGTCCGAGCCTCGCTGGTCGAGGGGGGGCCCAAAGCGGAGGCGACGATGCGCGCGGTCCTTCTGGGAGCAAGAGAGCTGTTGGCGATTGAGGATGTGGAGGCCGCGATGTTGACCGCGTACGCGGTTTCGGCGGATCCGGCCCTTGCCGTGCGGATGTTGCGCACGCTCTCCGAGACGGATCGTGAGGAGCTCTCGTTTTACCTCTTTGCCGGAACGTCTAGCTGCGGAGAGGGGGATCCTCGTAAGCCTTCCCTTCTTCGCTTGGAACTCGCGATGGCGCCTCTGCTCGATGAGCTCATCGTGAAGTCCGATGAGGAAGCCGACGCCGAGGCGCAAGCTTCGGGAAGCCGTTCCCGCAAATAGCGGTGCCCGTCGCCCGGAGAGGCCGCTCTCTCGGGCAGTCCAACCCTACGGGAAGCCCTCAAAAATTGATTTGAACGGTTCCCTGGATCCAGAAAGGGAGCTGGGCAACGATGTAGTCGTAGTTCATAAAACGGCTGTTGCTAAAGCCAGGGGACCCAGGAAGCCAATACTGCTCATTGGTCACGTTGTAGATATAGAGACTCGCTTCCCACCGCTTGGCGGCATAGAAGATGCGGGCGTTCAGGGTATACCAGGTGGGAATCCGGGTCGAATAGGTGTAGAAGATGTAATTTCCGCTCTCGGTGATCCCCCAGAGGGAAATGCCGAAGCCGTTGTCGAGCTTGTAGGTCGCCATCAGGTTCCCGTAGTTGGTTGGAAAACCGATGAACTGGTAGTTGGCTGCCGCCATGTTGAGCATCGGGTCGACGGGCAGGCTGTACTGACGCGCGACCGAGGTGGAGTAGGGCTGCTCCGCCAACGGACCCTGGGAGAGTCCCGCCCACTGCTCCTGTGCGGCGATATAGGCGTAGCCGAAGTTGAGCCAGAAGTTCCGGTTGGGCTGGTAGCTGCCGTTGAGCTGGATCCCGCTGATGTCCGCTTGGGCGGTGGCGATCGGCCCCCCGGGAATGACCTGGGCGGGAATGTAGCCGCTCTGCATGTAGGCGGAAAACCCCAGGAAGAGCCGGTCGTGCAGAAGGTTGAGTTTGGTTCCCAACTCATAGAGAAAATTGTTCTGATGGTAGTAGGAAGAGGGATAGGAGGGTGCGAAGCTCCCGAACTGGCTAAGAAGGGTGGTCTGTCCGTAGAAGAAGGTGAAGTAGTTGGTCATCCACGGAAAGGGCTTATAGCTGGGACTGATCGAGACTTCGGGCTGAACCATGCTCATCGAGGTGGGGGTCAAGCTCGGGAGCCCGAGAGAAGGGGCGATGGCGGAAAGATCGCCCGGGGTTCCTGGAGGCGGGGAGGCTTGGATGAAGTAGGCGTTCATCCTTGCCGAGAGCAGAAGGCTCCACTGATCGGTGAAGTCGAGCTTGTGCTGGTAGAAGGGCGAGAGTTCGTAAAAGGTGTCTGAGGTCGAGAGGTAGTTGTAGACATTGTAGTAGGCTCCCGGATAGCCGGGGACCGGGATGTCGGTGAGATACGGGTTGCTATAGGGCGCCGAGATTGCCGTGGAGTAGGGAACCAGAGGGGAAAAGTTCCTCGAGGTGAGCGGCTGGGTCATGTTCCAGATGTTGATCGGCGAATGCCAGGCGCCGGAATATTCCGTATCGCTGAAGAAGCGGAATTCGAGCCCGGCATCGATCGCATGGTGGAACTTCCAGCGGGAAGCTTCTTCTTCCCCGGTCTGGCCCAAGGCGGTGGCGGGCTTCTTGCCCTTCCCGATCGGAGTATCTAAAGAGGCCCGGATCTCCAGCCGGTCGTCGAAGTCGTAACCTGCCGGCAGCACAGCCCAGAAGGTGGACGGAATCGCCTGATCGATATAGGTGCTGAAGTACTCGAACATCGAGTTGTTCACGAGCGAGAGACTCTCGTCGATCTTGAGCGTTTCGACCGCCTGGGCGACGTAGTAGAGCTGCTGGGTTGAATTCTCCGAATTGGCGAAGAGGTTGGACCGTCGGCTGATCGGCTCCTGCGGCCCCCAGTTCATCGCGTAACCCGCCCCGGGCGGAGCGGTGCCGAGCCCCGGGTGAAGGACGCCCGGAGGGCCGTACCAGCCAGCGAGGGAGCCGGTCTGATAAAGGCCGTCGCTGATGAGGGCTTGATCGGGGCGATTGATGCCCGCGACCGTGTTGAGGTGGTTGACGTCGAACTCGGTGTTGAAGTCGATCGTCAGGTTGTCGTACGGCTTGGCGGAGAGGGCGAGGAGAGCGCACTGGCGCTGGAGGTAGGCTCCATCATAGTAGTTGTAGGGGGCGTAGCCGTCCTGCCCGAAGTAGTCGGCCCGGTAGGCGAGCTTATCCTTGATGATGGGTCCCCCGATGTCGATGTTCCAGAAGTTGGTGTTGTACATGCCGCCCGTGTAGCTGGCGTTTCCGCGGAACTTGTCGAAATAGGGCTGCTTGGTGACCTCGTTGGCGAATCCCCCCGCCATTTCCTGGGGGCCGAAGACGATGCTGACCGGCCCGGTGACCACGTCGAGGCTGTCGTAGGCGTTCATGTTCATGAGCGGGCCCCACTGGGCCGACTGGCTGAAGCCGACGAGCATTCCGTTCCGGTAGGCTGTCCCGGGAAGACCCCGGATGACCGGCTCCGAGACGGGGCTCCCGGTCATCTGCGTCGGGTTGATCCCGGGGACGAAGGCGGCCAGATCGTTGACCGATTGGGCGTTAATGGTCTGAATCTCCTCCTTGTTCACCACCTGGACGGTCCGAGGAGTCTCCATGACGCTCATTTCCGGCCCGAGCACGCCAACCGGCTCCTCGGCCGGGACGACCGTCTCATAAGGGTTAGCGCCCGAGACGTCGACCTCGCCCAGCACTGGGCCAAGCCCGGCGGGAAGCTCTCCGCCAGGCAGGGGCCCCTGGGGAATGGTGATGGGAGGAGCGGTCTCGGGCGTGGCGGCGGCGGGCGGAGCTTCCGGTCCGGGGGTGGGTGCTTCGGGTGCGGCACCGGAAGGCGGAGCCGCTGCCGGTTCCCCTTCCTGGGTCCCCTCCGGAGATCCTCCGGGAGGGCTGGGGGAGCTCTCCGCCGGGGCTTGGTCAGAACCGGGAACTGGCGCGGCTTCCGGTTGGGTTGCTCCGCCAGGAGGAGCCGGGGCCTCGGACGGGCTGCTGCTCGGGCCTGATTCAGCGCTCAAGGCAGGAGTAGGGCAACCTACGACAAGGAGCAGAATGGCGAGAAGCGCTGGGATCGCACCTGGCGATAAGCGGAGCGTGGGCATGACGGGAGCGTGTGTGCCGGCTTAAGGCTCTCTTTGCCGGGAAGGGCTTCCTTGTCAACCATTCTTACCGCTCAGGAAGCCCTTCTACGAAGATCGCCCCCGGCTACTGGAGGTAGAAGCGAACCGGCACGACCGCCTGGGACTCGACCGGCTTCACTCCCGCCAGCGCGGGATGAAAGCGCCAGTGCTCGACCGCAACCGCCGCCGATTGATCGAGATCCGAGAAGCCGGAGCTGCGTACCACTCGCAGCGTTTCCACTCCGCCCACGGGCGAAATCTTCACCCAGACGTAGACCACCCCCTGCTCCTTCTTCTGTCGGGCGGTGTCAGGATAGACGGGCGGCGGATTGCGCAGGTAGTCGGGCTGCGCGAGCTGGGTTGGCCGCGAGGCGGAGGCGACCGCCGGAGCGGCCTTGGGCTTGGGCGCATTGACTACCTTTTTCGGTTGCGGCTTGCGCACCACCGCTTGCGCCATCTCGTCGGGCTTGACCGGCGGAGGCTCCGGAGCAGCCTGCTTCATCGGCTCCGGCGCCGCCACGAGGTCGACAGACGCCGCAGGGAAGAGCGGTGCGGCTGCCTGCTGGATCTTGGGGGCCAAGCTGATCCCGGCACCCAAAATGAGGGCTGCGTGAAAAACGAGGGAGAGCATCCAGCCGGCGGTCCGCTCGCGTCGCTCGGTCGGGTCTTCCTCGAAGGGATCGATTCCCCGGTTTTTCGGAAGTGGGTCAACAACCGGCAGGGACGCTTGCGGCGCCGCAGCGGCAAGCTCCACCGGAAGACTTCCTGGTCGATGCCAGATTGCTTGCGTCTTGCGCTCTTGGAGAAGGATCATGGCGACTCTCCTTTCCGCTTTCCTGCTCGGCGTCGATCCTCCGAGAAGGCAACCGACAATCGGCCGGCGGATCCCGTGAGAATCACCCAGAGCACTCTTTCAATCTGAGAGGAGCTTACAACGGCGCTCTTTAAGAAAGGAGGCACGACAAGTTTAACTTTTCTTCAAGTTTCGGGCTCGCCCGCGCTCCCGTTCCGTCGACTGTCCTTGGCTGGCTCGTCCCGGGAGGGTCGTCTTGCCGTTTAATCTTGGCGGAGCGTCTTGGGAAAGATGGAGAGCCGAGCGCAGTGCCACTCCCGAAAGAGGCGGTAGGTGATCCTCATGTTGCCGTGGCTGTGGACAAGCGCCGCGGCGATCCGCTTTCCGACGCCGAGGCCGGCCCCCTTGCCTCCGCTCCGCTTGATTCCGTTGCCGACCTGGATCACGATGCGGCCGCGAGCGCGGCGGAGGCGGATGAAGATGGGGCCGCGTCCATGGTGCAGTGCATTCGAGACCAGATTATAGAGGATCTGCTTGAGGTAGTTGGGGTCCGCCTCGGCTTCTGCGGGTTCCGTGCCGATCTCCAGGGTGCGTCCCTCCGCTTCGGCCAGCAGCCGAAACCCCTCCAGGAGCTCTTCCATGAGGTCGTCCACGCGCAGCCGCTCCCAACGGAGTACGAGTCCTCCCTTCTCTGCTCGCGCCAGGAGGAGGGCGCGATCGAGGTGGTGTCCGAGCCGGTCGAGCTCGGCTTCAATCTGTTCGGCAATAGCCGGATCGACTCGATCCACGACCCGTTCCATCCGGAGGCGCGCCAGGGTAAGAGGCAACTTGAGCTCATGGGCGAGCCGCGCGGAGGAACGATCGACTTCCGCCAGAACCTCTTGGACCCGCTCAAGAAGCCGGTTGATCTCCTGGATCAAGGCCTCGACCTCGGGATCCCGTTCGTCGGAATGGACGCGCTGCCAGGGGCTTTGCGGATCGAGCAGGGAAAGCTGGCGCCGAAGGGCCCGGAGCGGACGTCCACCAGCGGTGGCGACCAAGAGGCCGATCCCAAGGAAGGTAGCCAGCATGGCCAGGGCATAGCCGGCTTCCCACCGGACAAGCTCGCGCCGATGCTCCGCGGTTTTCAGGAAGCGCGCTTCGCGCGCGGCGGCGGCCCAATGGAAGGCGGTGGAGACGCCGAGGAATCCCAAGCCGAATGCGGCCGTCACCGTGAGCCATCGACGGTTCATGGTGAAGCGGATGGCGCCGGCCGCAGGGCAAACCCGATCCCACGGATCGTCTGGAGCAGGGGAGGCTTTCCCGGAAGATGGAGCTTTTGGCGCAGGTGGTTGACATGGACATTCACCAGCGCGGTTTCCGAATCGAAACAGCGATCCCACATCTTTTCCAGAATGAGTGCTTTGCTCACGGCGTTGGGAGCATGTTCGATCAAGAGGCGGAGCAGCTCAAACTCTCGATTGGTCAGGTCGATGCGCTGGTTGTCACGGGTGACGGTGCGGGCCACCAGGTCCATCTCGATGTCCTCGAAGCGCAAGCGGCTCGCCAAGGTCGGGCTCTGGCGACGCAGGAGAGCGCGCACGCGCGCCAGAAGCTCCTGGGTCGAGAAGGGCTTGCCCAGGTAATCGTCGGCTCCTGCGTCCAGGCCGCGCACCCGGTCTTCTACGTCCGCGCGACCGCTGAGGAAGAGCACCGGCAGGCGCGATCCGGACCGTCGCAACTGTCGGACGACGGAGATGCCGTCACGCTCGGGGAGCATGAGATCGAGGACGAGCAGATCGAAGGGATAGTTCTCCGCCAACCAGAGGGCCTCTTCGCCATCCTCCGCCACCTCGGTCGTGAAACCCTCGGCCTGCAGGGCTGCCTTCAGATGCTTCCAGATCTTTCGATCGTCCTCGGCAATCAGGATTCTCATCTTCCCATCCGCGGGATCGGTTTCCGGCTGCTCGAGTTGCGGTGGATGCTGCGGCGCGCCAGGGATCGGATCGGCAGCTTCCCCAACCGTTAATGGCCGGCCCGCTGTGGCGGGGCAAGGCGTTTCGCCAACCGTTCCAGGGCGGGCGAGCGATCGTGAGGGTTGAGGCGCACCTCGATCAGCCAAAAGGAATCTTTCTGGGCCAATGCGGCTTGAAGAGTCTCTTCCAGCTCCTGGTTGGTGCGAACCTGACAGGCGCGGCCGGATCCCAAAAGCTCGGGGAGCCGGCAGTAGTTCCACTCCAGCAGATCGTTAAACGGCCCGTCGAGAATCTGTCGCTCGGTCGAATACCCGCGATTGTTGAGCAGCACGACGATCGGACTCAAGCCGAAGCGGGCTGCCGTGTAGAGCTCCATTCCCGTCATTTGAAAGGCTCCGTCTCCGACGAGGACCAGCGGGCGCAAGCGTGAATTAGCGAGGGCGGCACCCAGCGAGGCGGGGATGGCGAACCCCAAGGATGCGTAGTAGGCGGGGCTCAGGAACTCGGTCGGTTCGCGAATGACCAGATCCGAAGCGCCGAAGAGCGCCTCGCCGACATCGGCGATGACGATGATTTCGGGGCTCAGGATCCGGTTGACTTCCACAAAGAGCGATTGGACCGTGATCCGATCCAGAGGACGGGCCGAACTCCTCGTCATCGGCTCGGTTCGGCGTGCAGCGATGCCCGGCAAAACCTTTTTTTGAATGCCGAGCTTCAAGAGACCGCGAACGAAGTCTTCTAACCGGACTCCTTCGAACGAGTGGTGGCGAATGGAGAGCTTCTCGCTGGTCGCATAGATGGAGCGGCTCATGTCGAACGAGGCCGAGCTGCCGCCCACCGTGATGTCGGTGAGAAAGACTCCCAAGAGGAGGAGGCAGTCACTCGCCTCGACGTAGTCGTTGACTTCGGCTCGCCCCGTGGCTCCTTCGTAGACACCGATGTAATGGGGATGGGTTTCCGCGATGACCGATTTCCCGAGGAGGGTGGCCGCCACGGGGATTCCCGTCGTCTCCGTAAGCCGCACCAGCTCCTTCTGCAGGCCGAAGCGGTGGAGCTCTACATCGGCCAGAATCAAGGGGCAGCGGGAAGCCAGGAGCATTTGCCGGGCCTCCTCCAATGCCTCCGCCAGGGTTTGAGGATCGCTCTCTTCGGATTCCCGCCGCGTCGAGGGAGGACGACAGGGCGCCAGCATGAGATCTCGCGGCACCTCGATGTAGACCGGCCGATGGTAGCGGCGCGCGAGATCGAGCAGCCGGTCGATTTCGGATGCCGCCGTGTCGGGGTTGTCGAGAACGGTCGCTCCGACCGTGATCTCCTCGAAGATCTTCCGCTGGGTGTCGAAATTGCGCACCTTGTGATGGAGGAGTGGGTCCTTCTTCCGCTCGGCCATCCCGGGGGCGCCGCTAAGGACGACCACCGCCGATTTTTCCGCATACGCCTCCGCCACCGCATTCGCGATTTTCAAGCCCCCGACGCAGTAGGTGACGCAGACGGCTCCCATGCCTCGGACACGAGCATAGGCGTCGGCTGCAAAGCCCGCGCCCTGTTCGTCACACGTGTTGATGGTCTCGATTCCTCCCTTTCGAAAGGTAGAGAAGAGGGGCAGGGCGTATCGCCCGGCACGCCGAATATATATTCGATTCCCTCGTCCTTGAGGCGACTGGTCAGATACTCCGCGATGCTCGGCGACTCTTTCATAAGATAAGCTTGCCCAAAAGACTCCGTTCGGGAAATCCGAAAATGGGCGGGCTCGAGCCGTTCAACCCGGATTGTCCGAACGATCCAAGACGGGCCTCAAGAAGGGAGCGGTCGGCGATCTCTTGGTCCTGGCGATCTTTTCGGGTGGGCCCCAGGCGACGATTCGGCCTCCGGCTTCCGCCGCTCCGGGACCGAGCTCGATCACATAGTCGGCTTCGGCGATCACGTCGAGATGGTGCTCGACGATGACGACGGTGTGGCCGAGATCGACCAACCGCTGAGAGAGCCGGAGAAGCCGCTCCACGTCGGCGAGGTGCAGTCCGATGGTCGGCTCCTCCAAAAGGTAGAGGCAGCGTCTCGGAGGCGTGGGTGCCAGGGATCGGGAGAGGGGGTGAACGAGCGATGCCGCAAGCTCGGTGGCGAGCTTGAGCCGCTGCGCTT
>JAQUAR010000292.1 GCA_028687155.1 Methylacidiphilaceae bacterium
ATCTGTCGAGCGCGCAAGCTTTTCCGGTGGCCGAGACCGGTCAGGGAGCGCCGGACGAGACCGGGCGTCCTGCGGGCATCCGGTTCGCGTCGATGATTCGACGGATCGCCTCGGCCGCGCCGCGCAGCTCGACCTCTTCGTCATAGACCGAAGTCTGGTAGTCGGCATGGAAGGCGCCTGCCGGAATCTCGGTGAGCGGCTCGAGGACCGGTCGGCCGCGCCGCCAGGTATCGATTCGGGTCACGCAGGAGAGTCCCGGCCGGAGCGGATGTTCCCGGAGCTCCTTGGGGTCGATCCGGATGCGGACGGGGACGCGCTCGACGATGTGGATATAGTTGCCCGTGGCATTTTCCGGCGGGAGAAGCCCGAGGTTGTTGCCCGCGCTGGGGAGGATCCCTTCGACGACACCATGGTAGAGGATCTTGCGAGGGTAGAGATCGACGGTGACCCGCACCGGCTGTCCCGGCCGGACGTGGCTCAATTCGACTTCCCGGTAGTTCGCTTCGATCCAGAGATAATCCAAAGGGATGATCAGGAGTAGGGTTTTTTCCGGGAAGACCTCGTCCCCGGGCTGCACGGCCCGCTTGGCGACGTAGCCTGAGACCGGTGCGACGACATTACGGCGGACATGGTCGAGGTAGGCGTTCCGGTAGACCGCCGCAACCCGGAGGACTTCGGGATTGGTGAAGACGGTCGTGCCTCGGATGCGGGCCTCGATGCTGGCGAACTGGTCCTCGAGATCGCGAAGGACAGCCTCGGCCTCGCGCAGCTGCCATTCGGTATCTTCCACAAGCTGGAAGGAGACGGCGCCCTCGCGGACGACGCTCCGGTAGCGGGAAAGGTCGGAGCCGAGCCGGGAGAGGACCGCCTGCTGCGCCGAGACCCGGTTGCGGAGGGTCCCTGCTTGGCGAAACAGGGTTTCGACCCGGCGCACCGCGTCGGCCAGCTCCGCCTCGGCGCGCTGGAGGGCGACCTTGGTCTTGACTCCGTCGAGGCGGACCACGAGCTCTCCCTTCCGGACATACCGGGTCGAGTCGGTGCGGACCTCGGTGACGGTGCCCGCCACCTGCGCCTTGAGAGGAACCAGGTTTCCACTTACGTAGGCATCGTTGGTGGCCACCCAGAAGCGTCCCCAAAAGAGCCAGTAGAGGAGCACCCCTAAGGTCAGGACCGCGAAGCCGCCCGTGAGAAGGCGCAACCGGCGGGACCGCGCTTGCTCCAGGGTGAGGAGTCTGCTCTTGGGCTCCCTCTCCCCAGGGGGCACGATTCGTCTCCAGAGTAGCGCGAGTCGTTCCAGGAGGGGAGGGTGGAGCATAGGTCGAAGCCGCGCGGTTATGGGGTGGCTTGGGATTGGTAACCGCCGCCGAGGGATTCGTACAGGGCGACGACCGATTCGAGGTGGGAAGCCGTCAGGCTGGAGAGGCGCAGCGACTGTTCCCGGGACGCTAAGGAGGCTTCGATCTGATCGATCCGGGTTACGAGGCCGGCTTTGTACCGGGAGTCGGTCAGCCGGGCGAACCGCTCGGCGGCGGAGAGAGCCGTATCCTGGGTCGTGAGGTTTTCGTCGCTCTCCTTCCAGTGGGCGAGCGCGTCGGCCACGGAGCGGGCGGCCCCAAGCACCGCGTCGTTGTACCGTTCCACCGCGATATTATACTCCTCTTGCTCGGCGACTAGGCGTGCGGTGAGCTGGCCACGCTCGAAGATCGGGAGGGTGATCGCTGGGCCGATCATGTACATGAAGGCCTGGGCGGGGGCGAGCAGGATCGTGGCCATATTCAGGGTTTGAAAGCCGGCGAAGCCGACGAGGTTGATGTTCGGGTAGAAGGCCGTCTTGGCGACGCGGATGCGCTGGGCAGCCGACTCTACGCGCCAGAGGGTGATGGCGACATCCGGGCGGTGGCTCAAGAGCTCCAGCGGTACCGAGGCCGGCAGCGGGAATCGCTTCGGGAAGGAGGCGGAGCTGATCGGGATGGTCCGCCCCCAGTCCGGCCCTTTGCCTGCGAGCGCGGCGATCTCGTCTCGCAGCAGGACAACCTCCCGTTCGAGGATCCTCTCTCGCTGCCGGGCGGCGGCGAGCCGCTGCTCCAAGGAGTAGACCGGCAGCAGGGTGTCGATTCCCGCCTTGCGGTGGCGAGAACGGGCGAGTGCCAGTTCCTGCTCGATCTCAGAGGCCATCTTCCGGACAAGTTCCTCTTCCTCGGCCCGGGAGACGAGCTCGATGTAGCGGCGGGCCAGCGTCGTTGAGAGGGTGAGTTGGGAGAGGGCAAACTCGGCCATGGCGGCTTGCGCCTCTCCGACCGCGGCACGGATGCGGGATCGGTCTTCTCCCCAGAGATCCACATGGTAGGTGAAGAAGGCCGGAGCATAGTCGGCGAAAGCAAAAGAGCGGCCGCCGAAGGGGCCAAAGAAGCTCGATCCGGGTACCTGCCAGAGGCCGAGGGTGTCGGGGAGCAGCCAAGGACGCCCTTCGAGGGAGGGCAGAAGCCGTCCCCGCTCGTGCGCGGCGATCGCCCAGGAGAAGCGGATCCGGTCGGCGGCCGCCCGAAGCCCTGGGTTTCCGGAGAGCGCTTCGCCGATCAGCCGATCGAGATCGGGGCTATGCAGTTGCTTCCACCAAATTGGCCGTGTCCATTCCGGCGTGGCACGGAGGTGTTGGCCGGCTTCCAGGGTCTTTGTCATCGGGGGGAGGGGCATCTTTTGTGCGATCGGCGTCTCCTTGGGAAGGATCGCGCATCCGCAGAGGCCGAGAGCGCCGGCAAAGAGGGGAGCGACTCGGAGGAAAAGGAGGAATCGGTTCATGGAACTTTGTCCCGAAGCAGCCAGCGTCGGCCCGAGCGGAGGAGTGGAGGCAGGGCGACGCCTACGGCGAGCAGAAGGAAGCCCCATGCGGCAAAACGATAGGCGTCGTCCAGGCTTAGGATGTTGACATGGAGGAGGAGCCGGCGGGTGAGCCATGCCATT
>JAQUAR010000293.1 GCA_028687155.1 Methylacidiphilaceae bacterium
CGGATCCCACCGGCTAGGCAGGGTGGAGAGGCTTAGCCGTCCAGAAACCGTGGAACGGCTACCGACCCTCCGGACCGATCGATTGCAGGGTGGCGTGCTCTATTGGGATGCCGAATTTGACGATGCCCGGCTGGCGATCACGCTCTTCCGCACGCTCGAGGACCATGGCGGAGTCGCCCTCAATGCAGCCGAGATCGTCGGCTTCTCCAAACAAGAGGGTCGGATTACGGGAGCGGTCCTTCTCGATCGGCTCTTGGGCCGGGAGTACCCGCTCCCGGCCCGAATCGTGGTCAACGCCGGCGGAATCTTCTCCGATCAGATTCGTGCCTTGGACGAGCCAGATGCCACTCCCCGGCTCGCGCTGAGCCGGGGCAGCCATCTCGTCTTCCCGGCCTCGCTCTTGCCGGGCAAAGACGCCATGCTGATCCTAAAGGCCTCCGACGGCAGAGTCGTCTTCGTCATCCCTTGGCTGGACCGGGTCCTGCTGGGCACAACCGAGGTTCCGGTCGAAGAACCCGAGGAGTCCCCTCGCATGTCTTGGTCGGAAGCCGAGCGCTTATGCTCGGAAGTCTCACCCTACCTGCCGTCGGTCTCCTCCGTGAAAGCCGTGGCGTCTTTCTCCGGCCTGCGGCCCCTTCTAGCACAGCCGGGAGCTCCTCGGCGGGAGCAGTTGAGCCGGGAGCATTCGATTTACATCTCCGCTTCCGGTCTCATCACCCTGGCGGGAGGGAAGTGGACGACCTATCGGAAGATGGGGGAGGAGTGCATCGACTTTGCCGAGCGCACGCATGGCCTGGCGCACCGCCTCTCCCGGACGGCGACGCTCTCTCTCCATGGCGCCTGCGAGGAGGGGGGGAGCAGCGGCTCTTTCCTTTCGGTTTACGGAAGCGAAGGAAAGGAGATCGAATGGCTGGCTGCCGAGGAGCCGGGAGCAGCGGAGCTGATCCATCCGTCGCTTCCCTACACCATGGCCCAGATGCTCTGGGGGATCCGGAAGGAGAGGGCGCTGGGCCTGGAGGATCTGCTGGCTCGTCGGACTCGCGCGCTCTTCCTGGACGCTCGAGCGGCCCTCGAGGCGGCACCCCGGCTCGCCGATCTTCTCGCCCGCGAGCTGGGCTGCCCGGATTCGTGGAGGGAGGCCGAGCTCGCCGCTTTCTCAAAATCCGCCCAGGCCTATCTCCCGCCGGAGCGCCCTTCCACCGATCGCTGATCTGGCTTTCGCCTCCCCCTGAAATCGTCACTCCCAAACCATTTGGACCGGTCTGCCCTCGGCGTCTGTGGGCTTGACCAGGCGCTCTTCCGGGTTCACGCGGTCCAGAGCCTTGGGCGGCACGCGAAGCAGGCAAGGCCCAATCGTCGGCACCATCCGAGTGGGAGCAACGCGAGTCACGGCTACGGGCACCGGTAGAAGCCGGGAGGGAGAAACGCCAGGGCGGAAAGGGCGCGGCGCTCGATGTTTGCCCGTATGACCGGGGTAGTGGCCGCCGAGGCGCCGCAAGCAGCGATCCTCACTCCCCTTTGTCCGTAGGATAGCCCTTCCGGGTCCAGTTCTTGGCGAAGTCTTCGGGGAGATAGAGAACCTTTGCTTGCGTAAAGCCGAGCTCCTTGAGCGTGGCAAAAGCAGGCCGGATGTTGGGGCAGACATCCCACGGGCAGCAGCCGCAGTAGAGGACGATCGTCTTGTCTTTGGGGAGGCCGGAAACGGCCTTCTTGAGCGCCTCGATGCCTTCGGGATCCTTCCCGGTGCCGACATGGACCGAGCCGGGAATGTGTCCGGCCTTGTAGAGGAAGGGAAAGCCGACTTGATCGATCACGACTGCGGGTTTTCCGCTTTTCATCCAGGTTAGAAGATCGGTCGGCCGGAGGATGTCGCTCGTTGTCCAGGGATCCTTGGGGGCGATCTCGATCGGGGTCTCTTCTCCACGGAGGGAAGCCGCTCCCCAAAGGGAGAACAGGAGTACGAGACCCAAGAGGAGGCGAGGGGGCTGGACGGGGACAAGCATCATGTCAGTTCGATTTTCCAAGTTTTCCGTGAAAGCGGCAATCGAGAAACTTGAGCATGCTTTCCGCGGGTCCCGCGATCCTTCCGCTTAAGGTGGCGGGAGCTGTGCCGCTTCTGCTCCGCGGCTGCCAGTGGGGAGAAGGGGATTGACAGGGCTTTGCAGGGAAGGGAGGTTGCGTCGCGTGAAAGGACTCTTACTCACGCTCTCTTTTTTCTGTGCGCTTCTTCCGCTCGGAGTTTGCGCCCATCCGCTCTTCTCGGAGTGGATACCGGTGGAAAAGGTGGAATGGGGCCCTTTAGGCAGCGGGAGCGGGAAAGAGGTCGAAGGGATGATGGACTACCAGAGTCCTCCCAGCCGCCGCTACATCATCCTGGGATATATCAAAACCCGGTCCTGGCTCTTCGGCAGCGCTCGGAGCCGGGCGGTGGCGTTGGCGAAGGAGCATGGGGCCGATGCCATCCTTCAGTTGACAAAATCGACGAGATCGAAAGGGCCATTCCTGCTTGGTGGGCAACCTGTCGAATCTTCGCCCTGGGTCGGCGCCTATGCCGCAATCCGCTTCCTCCAGAGAAAGAAAGAGAAGCATGCCTGGGGCATTGCGAGCGCTCTCTTCCCTCTTGGTCAGGCCGGGATCTTTTTCTAGGGGAGAACTCTTTGGCCGAAAAGAGCGGACTTCAAGGGTTGGCAACAGCTAAATAAACTATAGCCATACGTGGCTGAATATGGAATGTTGTTCAAGTGAAGTTGAGTGTCTGGGCCAAGCGGCAGGGCGTCTGCTAGAAGACGGCTTGGCGGATGTGGAAGGAGGGACGCTTGCCAGTTCCAGCCGAGCAGTTGCCGACGGGAACGGTGATTGTGCATGCTGAGGCAGCGCAACCGAATGGCGTGGCCCTATACGCACGAGTCTCCAGCGCCGATCAAAAAGCGGATCTGGACCGGCAATTGGCACGTCTG
>JAQUAR010000294.1 GCA_028687155.1 Methylacidiphilaceae bacterium
TTCGGCGACACCGATTGCGTTGCCCAGCGACTTGCTCATCTTATTCTCGCCATCGACCCCTTCCAGTAGGGGAAGGGTCAGGACGACCTGGGGCGGCTGCTGGACCTGCTCCTGGAGATCGCGGCCGATCAGCATGTTAAAAAGTTGATCGCTGCCGCCGATCTCCACGTCGGCACGCACCATGACGGAATCCCAGCCCTGGAGAAGGGGATAAAAAAGCTCATGGAGCCCGATCGGCTCGCCCTTCTCCCAGCGCTGCTGGAAGTCGCGCCTTTGCAGGATCCGGGTCGCGGTCGCCCGGCGCTGCAAGAGCAACATCTCCCGGCTCGTCATCTTCTCAAACCAGGTGGAATTCCAGACGATTTCAACCCGGTCGGGATCGAGGTTCCGAAAGGCCTGCTCCCGGTAGGTCTCTGCATTCCGGCGAACTTCCTCCGCCGAAACTTCGGGGCGAGCCGCGTTGCGCCCGGTCGGATCGCCGATCTGGGCGGTGAAATCACCGATCACCAGGACCGCCCGATGCCCCAAATCCTGAAATTGGCGCAGCTTGAACAGGGGAACCGAGTGGCCCAAATGGAGATCGGGCGAGGTCGGATCGACCCCGAACTTGACGCGGAGAGGACGGGAAGCCCCCAAACGCTCCCGCAGTTCATGGGCGGAGTAGACCTGCTCGGCTCCGCGCAGAAGCAGCGCAAGCGCCTCTTCGACTGCCATGGTACTCGTCCGGTTCTCAGAGAGACGGCTCGGATGCCTCTCGGCGTCCATCCCGGCGTTCCGATTTCGCACCGCTCACCACGATCTGACGGCCGACGAGTTCGACGCGATTCAACTGAGTAAAGGCCTGCTTCGCCGTTTCCAGATCCGCCATCTCGACAAATCCGTAGCCCTTGGAGCGATTGGTCCGCCGATCCCGAACGATATCGACATTTTTGACCGATCCAACCTTCGAGAAAAAATCGAAGAGATCGCTTTCCGCGACCTCATAGGGAAGGTTCCCGACATAGAGTCTCGGCGTGGAGGGGGCAACCACCGATTCGAACATCGGCGAGCCGCTCTTGGCGGGCGGGCTAGCCGCCTTTCGTGGTTCCCGCTCCCGCTCCCGAGCCGCTCCAGGACGGTCCGTCGGCGACGGCAGCTGTTGCCGCTGCCCAAAAAGTCCCAGGAAAAAGGCCTGCACCTTCTCTCCGAAGGAAAGCTCTCGCGGCGGCGCCGGAGGCCTTTCCCGGCCCCCGCGCCTTCTCGACCGCTGGTCCCGACCGCGATAACGCCCGAAGTTTCTCGATGTGGAAGGATCTTGACTCATGATTGACTATCCGTTGGTGGAAGGACCCCAAATCCGGATGCCCGATGGAGGCAAGGAGCCGGAGTGAGTCACTCCCTGGTTGTTGGGTTCGATTCGCGCATCCGGTTCTCTTTCGACGATTTCCCTCCACGATCGGCGGGAATCCGCCCTTCCGCGCAGACGCGGATAAGCCGGCTGATCCCGAAATCCGACCGAAACGAAAAGCAGACTGGCCGTTCCCGGCCAGAGGGATGCGGAGGAGAGCCGAATGAGCGGTGTCGCTGAGCGCCTGGGAAAGGAACCTCGTCTTGGAACCTCGTCTTCCTGCGGAACAACTCGATCGCCTTCCCGGCCCCCTCTGGGAGGGAGAAGCCTCTGAACCATCGGCGATTTCCTCTTCCACGCGCAGAACTTCTCGTCTTCGTCTCAATTTTGAGAACTCTGCCTAAAAGAATAGGCGATTGCCTCACGGACGCAACGAATTTTCCCGCAGGAGGAGTGAGAAGAGAGCCCTTTTCAGAAAAGCGTCCGGTCGATCTCTCCCTCCGCGGCGGCAGCCATACGAAAAGGCGGAATGCCGACAATGATCGACCTCCCGCCGTCGTCCTGGCCGAAGTAGGCCCCCTCGACTATCGTGGTCCGCCGATAGAGATGATAGCTCGAATAGCGGAACTTTCCGCCGGGTCGAAGTTCAGGAAACGATCCGACGATCCCTTCCCCCTCGATTACCACCTTTTCTCCCGTCTCCTGCTCGGTGAGAACCCATTTTCTCCCCTGGAGCCGGATGGTCCGGTCGCTCCCGTTCCCGATGCTAAGGTAATATTGGCAGACGAACGGGCGGTCGCCGATCTCCTCCGAAGCCATACGGAAACGAAGCTTCTCGATCTTCACCTCCAATCCAGGCACGGTTTGCGGGTTGGAAGAGGCTTTCATTTCTCTATCCGAGAGAAGCAAAACAACCTTACACTAGGTCCGTTTGTCGCCTTTGGCAAGACCCCTCGATGAACTCTTTCCCTCCCGGCCATCCTCCGGTGGCGCTGACGATCGCGGGCTCTGATTCGAGTGCCGGCGCGGGCATTCAAGCCGACCTCAAGACCTTCTTAGCCTTTCACACCTATGGCGCCACCGCGATCAGCTCGATCGTCGCGGAGCATCCCGGCAGAGTCCTGGCGATTTCCGCCGTCTCCCCCTCCTTGGTCGGCAGCCAAATCGCGGCCGTCTTCGACTCACTTCCGGTCGCCGCGGTCAAGACAGGAATGCTCTACCTTCCAACAATCGTCCGAGAGGTCGCGGCCCGCCTCTCTGAGCTCGGCCCCGGCTTGCCGCTGGTCGTCGATCCCGTGCTCTCTGCTTCCTGCGGCGACCCTCTTTCGGCTCGGGAGAGCCTCGCGGCTCTTGGTGAATCCCTCTTTCCGCTCGCCCGTCTGGTTACCCCCAATCAGGGCGAAGCCGAGCTTCTGCTGGGAAGGGCGCTCCGGTCTTCGGACGATCTGGCGGACGCAGCCTTGACGCTCGCGGCACGATTCGGGGTTCCCTTCCTCCTCAAGGGAGGCCATCTCTCGGGGGAGTCGGCAGTCGACGTTCTTGCCGAGGGCCGAACCCTCCGGTCCTTTACCGCTCCACGCGTCCCGGGAGCGAGCCCCCATGGGACCGGCTGCACACTCTCC
>JAQUAR010000295.1 GCA_028687155.1 Methylacidiphilaceae bacterium
CCCCCTCTTCCTTCCCGCTGCGAATGAAGCCGGTCACCCGTTCATACTGCTCCTGGGAGACGAGCGGTCCCATCTCGGTATCGAGCGCCATGCCCGGTCCCAGCCGGATCTTTTCGGCCTCCTTCGCCATCCGCTCGATCACCTCGTCGACCACCGGCTGCTCCACGTAGAGCCGGGAGCCCGCGCAGCAGCACTGGCCATGGTTGAAGAAGATCGCCATGGCGGCCCCGCTCACCGCTTCGTCCATGTTCGCATCGGCGAAGATGATGTTGGGCGACTTCCCGCCGAGCTCAAGGCTCACCTTCTTGAGATTCCCCGCCGCCGCCTTCAGGATCAGCTTGCCCACCTCGGTCGAGCCTGTGAACGCCACTTTGTCCACGTCCGGATGGGCGGCCAAGGCAGCTCCGGCGGTCTCCCCGAAGCCCGGGAGAATGTTGACGACCCCCTCCGGGAAGCCCGCTTCCTGGATCAATTCCCCCAACCGCAAGGCGGAAAGCGGAGTCTGCTCCGCCGGCTTGAGCACGACCGTGCAGCCGCAGGCGAGAGCGGGACCCAGCTTCCATGCCGCCATCAAGAGCGGGAAGTTCCAGGGGATGATCTGCCCCACGACCCCGACCGGCTCCCGCACCGTGTAGGCCAAAAAGCTCTCCGGCTGCGCTAGCCCCAAGGGAATCGTATTCCCCTCGATCTTGGTCGCCCAACCCGCCATGTAGCGGAAGAGGTCGATCGCCAGCGGAACGTCCGCCACGCGGGCAACCGCCAGGGGCTTGCCGTTGTCGAGGGATTCGAGCTGCGCGAGCTCCTCCAGATGCTCCTCCATCCGGTCGGCAAGCTTCCAGAGAAGCTTTCCCCGCTCCGCGGGAGCCATCCTGGCCCAGGGACCCGTCGTAAACGCGGCCCTCGCCGCCCGGACCGCCCGGTCCACGTCCTGCGCGTCGCCCTCGGCGACCTGCGCGAGCGTCTCCTCGGTCGCCGGGTTGACCGTGGCAAAGGTCTTTCCCGACACTGCGTCGACCCATCGGCCTCCGATCAGGAGCCGTTTCGGACCCCGCAAAAACTCCCCCACCCGCGGGTGGATCGGAACCAGATTCGTCTTAGTCTCCTGCCCCTTTTCTTCCGTCACCATGGCCATTGCGTTCTCCTTGGTTCATTCCTGTTGGATTCATTTTAGCGCCAGCACGCGGATCATGGCAAACACGCTCTACTCGGGGCAACGAGCGCATCCGCTTCCGCGCCGTTCCCTACGCCCGGCCAGATCCGAGAGAGAGCGGACCGGAAAGCGTCCTCCGGTTGGACGCGACGATGACCGCAGAATTGACTAAGTCGTCTAGTTTGGTCATCTATTCATTATGCAGACCGTCACCGTCCACGAAGCCAAGACCCATCTTTCTCGGTTATTGCGAAAAATCGCGGGTGGCGAAGAGCTTCTCATTCTGCGAGGCAAAGTTCCGATCGCCAAGATCGTACCATTGGACCCGGACCAGGCCCCGCGCCGGCTGGGGCTCGACAAAAGCAAGATTTGGATCGCTCCCGATTTCGACGCCCCTCTCCCCGAGGAGATCCTCCATGCCTTCGAGCAATGAAGATCCTCTTAGACACCCAATGCTGGCTCTGGATGGAAGCCGAGCCGGAACGCTTCGCCCCACAGGCGAGGGATCTTCTTCTCGATCCGGCCCACACTCTCTACCTCTCCGCCGCCAGCGCTTGGGAAATCTCGATCAAAATCGCGATCGGAAAGCTCCGGCTCCCCTCCCCATCCTCGGCCTACCTGAGCAACCGGATGCGCCGGGAAAAGATCCGCCCCCTCTTCATCGAACATGAGCACGCCCTGCTCGCGGGCAGCTTGCCCCCTCACCATCGGGATCCTTTCGATCGAATGCTCGTCGCCCAGGCTCTTCACGAAAAGCTCACCCTTTTGACCGAAAAGCGCCGCGCAAGCCCCTGGCTTTAGCCATGGGGTGAGCGGCAAAGGATTGCAAGGCAGCAGAACAGGTGTATAAGAGTGGAGAGGTCTGATGCGAGCCAAGACTCCATCCTTCATCGCCGAGTTTCCGTTGCGAACGACCGCGGCGGACGAGGTCGCCATCTCCAAGCGCCTCGCAGCAGCACGCCAGATCTACAATGCCTCCTTGGGCGAGGCGTTGCGCCGGCTGGCCTTGATGCGGCAATCCAAGGATTGGCAGCGTGCCTGCAAGATGCCGAAGACGATCCTGGATGAGCGGAGCGGGAAGCGGATCCCCAACAAGGAGCGATCCAGTCTCTTCCGAAAAACCCAGGAACGATTCGGTTTTACTCGGTATGCCATCCAGAAATTCGCCGAATCCTGCCGGGACGCTTGCTCGATCGGCGATCATCTAGGCTCGCACGACACGCAGACCGCGAGTCTGCGGGCATTTCAGGCCGTCCAGCAGCACGCCTTCGGCATCCGGGGCCGACCGAGATTCAAGCCGGCCAGTCGGTTCCACTCGGTCGAAGGCAAGGAAGACGCCGTGATCCGGTTCCGGAAAGAACCGGTTCCGGCGATTCACTGGGCGGGGCTGGTCTTGCCGCTTCGGCTCGATCCCAAGGACAAGCGCGGCTGGCAACGCGTTGCGCTGGAGGAACGGACCAAGTATGTCCGCATCGTTCGGAGGACGATCCGTGGCAGGAGCCGCTGGTACGCGCAACTCGTCCAGGAGGGACTCGCCCCGCAGGTCAGACCCGTGGGAGAGGGAGTCGTCGGGTACGACCTTGGGCCATCGACGGTGGCCATCGTCTCGGACACCGACGCAAGCCTGGAAAAGCTCTGTCCGGAAGTCGATCAGCCCTGGAAGGAGATGCGGCGGATCCTGCGGTCCCTGGACCGGTCCTGCCGGGCGACCAATCCCGGCAACTACGACGAGAAGGGATGCGTCAAGCGTGGATCCAAGCGGTGGATCCGTTCGGAACGCGACAAGCG
>JAQUAR010000296.1 GCA_028687155.1 Methylacidiphilaceae bacterium
AGCGCGTTGATGATACCGAGGACGAGCGCTGCGACCAAGAGTGCGGGCAGGCTTTCGTAGCGAATCCCGATGAACTTGAGGTGGGCGGCGACGAAGATGGCGATGGCGAGGATCGCCCAGCGGATCAAGATGGCGCCCATCCGGATCTCTTTTCCCTGCCGTGTTGGCGGTTGACAAGCACAAAAGCGCGGCATCGCTGGGCAGGAGCAGAAAATAGAGCAGCCGATCGAGCAGTCCTTCGACTGCGCCAGGCGTTTTTCCGTTCCCTATTCTTTTCGGCGTGGGCCCATCCTACGGCCGAAGAGCCGGTGGATATCGACTCCGTAGCTGAAAAACGCGAAGGTGCCCAGGGTCAGAAAGACTTGAGCCGCTAGAAGCCAGAGCAAGATCTCGTTGAATCGCTCGCGATGGAAAGCCAGAACACTATGAAGACTCCATGCCGTTAAGACGATGGCGCAGGTGACGGCGATGAGGAACCATTGATAGATACGGCCGCTTCGCACGCGCTCAGCCGTTGCCTCTCGACTCGGCGTCTCCTGCTCAGCCGAAAGCGTTGCCTCGACCCGCAGGCGCTGCTTGCGCAAAAAGAGCCATGCCGCTGCGGCCGCAAGAGCCCATGCGCCATTCCGCCAGGGAAGTACCCGCACGACGTCCGCCAAAGGGGCGTGACCCAGTAGAAGCCAAAGAGATGCGCCGACCGAGAAAATACCGACCGTCGCCGCGGAGAGCAAAACCCAACCGGCGAGCGCCATCAGAGCTGCGGCTGCTCTTGCGCCGTTGTTCATGGACTCTGCTTCAAAATCGCACAAGCCGCTCGGTTCCGGCAAATCCGATCTGGAGCTCCCAAAGAGCTTGCTGCGCAGATCAATCTTCGCCGGCAGGAGACCGATCCGGCGTATCCGGAAACCGGGCGGATGGCGATCGCCAGATCCTCGGTCTGCGGATCGGTGATCTTTGAGGCACTGGCAATTCCTCTGTTTGTAAGTTCGGAACTGCTGCTATGCTATTTCCGATGGTCGGAAATCCCAAATGGCCGTTTTCGGAAGGAGACGAAAGCGATACCAATTTTCGCCCGATCTTGGTCTTCATCATTCTGGCGCTCCTCATCATGGTCCTGACCTTCTGGTTCGTTCTGACAAACCGGTTCGGCGTCTTTTCCTCCGGCGACTGGTAGTGAGTCTACGCTCCCTGCCACGCTTCCCGAAGAGCGTAGCGAAGGCGTGGTCGCGAGCGCGCCTTATTGCGGATCCTTCCGTTGGATTCGGAACCGCTCCGGAGTGAAGTTCCTTTCGGAAACGCCTTCGGCGGCGACGCGCGGAGGGAACGGGGCGCCGGTCAGAAGGGCGGCCGCGATCGCGCCGACCGCCGGGGAGGTTTCAATTCCGAAGCCCCCCAGCGCGGCCACCCAAAAGAAGCCGGGGAGATCTGGATCCCAGCCGATGACCGGGGATTCGTCCGGAACGAAGGAACGGAGCCCCGCCCACCGGCGGAGGAGGGAAGACGGATCGAGCCGAAGGGTCGTGGCCTCGGCAAGCCTTTGGAGGAGGATCCGGCAGTCGGTTTCCTGGGGCTGGACGTCGCAGGGCGGAACCGGGGTCTGATCGGCGGGCGAGGCGAGGAGCTCCTCTCCCCAGGGCCGGAAATAGAACCGTTCTCTTACCTCGAGAACCATCGGCCACCGTGCAATATCGGTTTGGGCATCGGGTCGAAAAGTCATCACCGTTCTCCGTTTCGGCACAATCCCGATCGGTGCTGCCCCCGCCATGCGCGCAACCTCGTCACACCAGGCTCCCGCCGCATTGACAAGGAACGGGGCTGCAAAGTCGCCGGCCGGTGTCCGAACCCGCCAAAGGGAGCCACTCCTCTCCATCTCCTGCACGGCCGTACTGAGACGGACGCATCCGCCTTGCCGCACGAGCCCTCCCTGCAAGGCCCGAAGGAGAGCGGGAAGATCGATATCCATCCCCCCCGTCTCCCGCGCGGCTCCTCCGACGAATGCGGGCCGCAGGACGGGCACCTGCGCACAGGCCTCTTCTGGGGTGAGGGATTCCACCACGGTGCCCTGGGCGTTCATGTCTTCCACGAAGGAAGCCAAGGCAGGGAGATCGGCGGAGGAAGCGAGAAAGAGGGCATCCCGGGGAGAGGCGATCTTGCGCTCCGAAAGAGTCTCCGGTGGATGCTCGAAGAAGGGCCGACTGGCTCGGCAGAGAGCGCGAACGGGTGCTCTCCCGTGGCTTCCCCGGAAGAAGACGGCCGAGCGTCCGGTGGAGTGGAAGGCCGGCTGACTCTCCCGTTCCAGGAGAACGATCGAGCAGCCCTTTTCGGCAAGGTGAAATGCGCTGGTCAAGCCGGCGATTCCTCCGCCGATCACCAGGACGTCGACCCTTTTGCGCGTCACCTACCTGTCCTCGAAAGCCTTTTGCACCCCGTTGGAGAACGCGTCGACCTTTGCCTTTGTGAAGTCGATGGCAAGCTGAGCGCGTTTGAGCTCGAGCTTGGCAAGCTCGGCCGCCTGCTTGGGCGACTGGTTGCCCTTCAGAGTCTCCTTCTCCCGGCGGCGAAGCGCCTCGTCGAAGTTGGCCAAGGCTTGCGCAGCCGCCTGCTTCGTCCTGTCCGAAGGGTGGCGCCGGTACTCGGCGATTCGGTCCTCGGCCCTGTCCGCCTCCTGTTCCGCGCTGCAGCCGAAAGAGACAAGGAGAGGTGCTGCAAAGAGGAGAATGCATGCCGCCTTACGCCAACCCGACGGCTTGGGATGGGGCATGGGATGCGGGGAGGCGGAACAGGAGCAGAGGTCGCGGGTAAGCATGCGGAGAAGATCGAAAGGCAAGCGCGGGCAAGTTGCGAGCCGGAAAATCAGAAAAAGGGTCGATTGCCTCCCGGGCGGTTCAGACCAAGATCCGGGGATAGAGCTTTGCGGCAAGGAGGATCAGCAG
>JAQUAR010000297.1 GCA_028687155.1 Methylacidiphilaceae bacterium
ATGAAACGAGTTCTGATCCTGCTCCTCGCCGTCTCTTCCGTTCTCTCTCTGGAAGCCTATGCCGATAGGTCGTTCTCCGCTCGATGGTACCCGGCCGAGAAGATCTCCGGCCCGGTGGGCAGCGGAACCGGGAGGCTGGTTCATGGGATGATGGAGTATCGGACCCTACCGAACCGCCACTACGTCCTTCTCGGCTATGTCCGGGCAATTCAAGGATATTACACGGGATATACCACGAACGCCACCGGCCCGGCGGTCGCCCTGGCAAGGCAGCACGGAGCCGATGCCGTTATCAAAATCGAGCGGCATGGTCCTACGCAATCCCTGGATCATTTCGCGCTCAATGGGGAAATGATCAAACCTTACTACCCGACTGTGGGCGCTTACGCGGCCATCCGGTTTCGCGATCGGAAGAAGGAAAAACCTGCTCGGCGAATTGGGGATGCCGACTCCCCCGCGGCTTTGTCCGCCGAACAGAGAGCTTGCCTGCCTGTCTCTCAGGCCGCAGGAGAACGCTTGTGAAGCATGCAGGGCAAGGGACCGGAGCGCGGCCGGGCAAAGTCCCGACCGCGCTACGCAATCCGGTTCAGCGATCGCGAACAATAAGGCGGCTACGGACGCGTAACGGGAGCGCCGACCTTGTTACCCCACTCGGTCCACGATCCGTCATAATTGCGCACCTTCTTGTGGCCGAGCAGATAGGTAAGCACGAACCAGGTATGGCTTGAGCGCTCGCCGATCCGGCAGTAGACGACCGTGTCGCTCTCCGGAGTCAGGCTGCACTCTCCCTCGTAGATCTTCCGGAGCTCCTCCGCCGATTTGAAGGTGCCGTCCTCCCGGACCGCCGTCTTCCAGGGCATGCTCTTGGCCCCGGGAATATGGCCGCCGCGGAGAGCGCCTTCCTGCGGATACTCGGGCATGTGGAGCAACTCACCGGTATATTCGCCCGGACTCCGCACATCGATCAGAGGCAAGCCCGCTCGCTGGTGGGCGAGTGTCTGCTCGTAAAATGCGCGGATCTCTCCATCCCGACGGGCGGCCGGCGTCGGATAGGCCGTTTCAGGATAGG
Organism: Methylacidiphilaceae bacterium; assembly: GCA_028687155.1. Taxonomy (GTDB): domain Bacteria; phylum Verrucomicrobiota; class Verrucomicrobiia; order Methylacidiphilales; family Methylacidiphilaceae; genus Methylacidimicrobium. Next base: position 1,070 of record JAQUAR010000297.1, read on the forward strand.
AGGGCTTTTCCCGAGTCAGGGACCTGCCTTCGCGGATCCACTTGTCCCGCCCTCCGTTGAGAATCTTGGCGTTGCGGTGACCGTAAAGCTCGAAGGCCCAAAGCGCGTAGCAGGCCCACCAGTTCGACTTGTCTCCGTAGAAGATGCAGGTGGTATCGGGCGTGATGCCGTTTCGTCGGCAGAGCGCCGCGAAGGCTTCCGGGGAGATATAGTCCCGAACCATCTGGTCTTGCAGGTCGCAACGCCAGTCGATGTGAACCGCCCCCGGAATATGCCCCGTATCGTAAAGAAGCACGTCTTCATTGCTCTCCACGATCCGGATTCCCGGATCGTTCCGGTGCTCTTCCAACCATTCGGTTTCGACCAGCTTCTCTGGGTGAGCGTAGGCAATCGTTGTCATCATTCTCTCCTTTTCGTTTTTCCTATTCCTTCCCAAAACAGGTAGGGTAATCGCTGCACTCCCGACAGCTCGGCGCCTTGCAAGCCTGAAATCCTGCCCGCTCGCAGAGCTGCTTGTAAAAAAATTTTTTCCACCGCATATCCCCGACGTTCCGCTCGCGAAGCGGACGGAAGTAGCGTTCCAGGAGGCGAGTGAGCGCATTCCGGTCCGGAAGTCCGAGGTCCTGCCAGAGATGGTCATCAGCCAGACAGGCCGTGGCGACGGCATGAGCCACCCAGCGGGTTTCCTCCGACCCATCTCCAGACTCGATCAGGAGAGAAGTCAACTCCCAAAAATCCTCCGGGGGGCCGACGGCCTGGTGAAGAGGCGTCGATTCAAGCCGGAAGGCGGCAAGGAGCCGTTCGAACGACTCCTGATCGAGACCGAGGCGAGGGACGGAGGGGAAGCTGCCCGCCGAGGCAAACCGCTTCACGACATATCGCAATGCCTGATAGAGAACCGCCGTCTCCTTCTCATGGTACTCCGTCGCGCAGCCGAACGGGCGAGCCGGACTGAGGATGGACCGGAAAGAAGGCGCAATCGCACAGGCAGCCACGGCGCTTTATCCTCCGAACCGGGCGACCTCCGGAAACCTTTCGATCATCTCGAGAGCCGCAGTAACATACTTTTCCCCCGCTTCCGCGAGCTTCTCCTGGTTGGGAAAGCCGAAGCGGTGGATATCGCGCAGCACCTTGTTGACGACCGCCAGACGACCGGCCAAAAGCACCATCTTCCCAAAGCCCTCATGGTGCATGGTCATCATCGGCATCACCATGATCCCGGTCTTCCGCTCGATCGTGAGCCCCACGGCGTTGAAAAACATCTCGACCCGCTCGAGGGTCTCCGGATCGGGATCGCCCACGATCGGAATCTGCTTCCGCTTCGCGGCATCCAGAATGAAGGGCTCGAGCAGCTCCTCGTCCTTCTTTCCGTCCCAGACTCCATAGGTATCCTGTGCCCGCTGCTGCTTCACGAGCTCGCGAAGAAACGCTTCCCGCAGCTCGCTCACTCCGTTTTCCACCTCGCTTGTCGTCATCATTCCCTCTCTTCCTCAAAATCGAACGTTCTCGCCTTTCCTTTCGCCAGGGCCTTCCGCAGCCAAGGCGGCGGGGTGCCCCGAAGCACCTCCTGCAGCTTTTCGAGTATCTCCCGGATCGGCTCCAGATCCTTAGCCTTCACCGGATGGATCTTCTGCGCCACCACCCGAGCTGCGCCGGAGGCTCCGATCGCCGCCACGTAGAGAATCGCGCAATCCTGGATGGCAACCAGCTTCGCTTCGAGCTTGTCCTCGTTTCCGTCTTCCTCAAGATCTCCGGAGAATTCGACCGTCTTCCAATGGCGCGCCTCAGTCTCATCCACCTCGTAGATCGCGATCGTTTTGGCCCAGCCGAAATGGGCGTTGACCCGAATCCCGTCCTGTGTCG
>JAQUAR010000298.1 GCA_028687155.1 Methylacidiphilaceae bacterium
ATCCGATCGCCGATGCGGCTCTCTCGTCGACTGCCGTGGGCATTGGGCCTCTGCTCCCTCGTGGTCGCATGGGCGGCGCCGGCTATTGCACAAGCGCCCAATGAGACGCAAGCAGGAGAGGAGGGGGTCTTCGTCCGAGAGCCGCAGAAGAGGGGCAGGCCTCCGGTTCTCTCAGGCGTAGGGAATGAGCCTGTACCGGTCCGCCACCAGTCCGGTAGCTGGTTCCTCAGCGTGGGGACCGGAACGGCCTTTCCGCAATATGACCGCGGGGAAATCGCGAATAACCGGACGGGCGCCATCGAGGCCGTCACGGGGAACAGCAACTTCGCCGTGAACTCGGCACTCTCGTTCGGCTATCGCTGGTTCGATCCGGAGCGCTGGGGCCACTGGTCCTTCGACCTCGACTTCTTCGGCTCGTACATGGGAGTTGGTGTTTCCGGCTTCGGGGTGAGCGATCACGAGAATCTCGGCTTCCTGGGCATGCGGGGGCGAGTCGGCTACCGGGTATGGCACGATCGGCTCGAACCCTTCATCGGCATGATCGGCGGCGGCGTCCTGGCCAATACGGCATCGGGAGGGATCGATCACGGAGCGGTTTGGGGATACTGGTTTTCCCCCACCGGGGGCGTGCGGTATTACATTCCCAACACGCGCTGGTCGATCAGCCTCGACGGCTTCTTCCGGTTCATCGGCGGCGTCAACGGGTTGAGCGGACCGGGGGTGACCATCAACGAGACTCCGCATGCGGGGCTGGGCGGACGTTGGCTCTACGAACCGGTGGGCATCGTGGCGATCGGCTATCGTTTTTGAGGCAACCGCTCATCGTTGAGCAGTTGCACGCCCACGAGCAACAAAAGCGGGGTAGCTGGGGCAAAGCTTGCGATCGTGCCTGACCGAGCGGTAGAATGATGCGCAAGCGAGAAATCCTTCCCGCCTTCCTCTCGAACCGACCTTCTCACAGAAAGGAGATTTCCATGAAAGCCGAACCGCTCACGCCCAAGGTGCCCGCGCCCTCCAAAGATTCCTTCATTCGTTGGTTTGCCGACATCGGCATTGAGGATGTGCCCAGCGTCGGAGGAAAAAACGCATCGCTCGGCGAGATGGTTCGCGAGCTCTCGTCCGAGGGGGTCAAGGTTCCCAACGGCTTTGCCACCACGGCGGAAGCTTACCGATCTTTCCTCCGGGAGGCGGAGTTGGACCAGAAGCTCGCCGACCTCCTCCGAGAGGTCAACAGTCGGAACCTGGACGACCTGCGCAAGCGGGCGAAACAGGCACGCCAGGCGATTCTTTCCGCCGACTTCCCCGCCGGGTTGGCCGAGGCGATCCGCGAGGCCTACCGAAAGCTCGATGGGAATGGGGGTCAGCCGGCCGACGTCGCGGTCCGGAGCAGCGCGACGGCCGAAGACCTGCCGACAGCGAGCTTCGCGGGCCAGCAGGAGAGCTATCTGAACATTCAGGGAGAGGATCAACTGCTGGTCGCCTGCAAGCGCTGTTTCGCCTCCCTTTTCACCGACCGAGCGATCTCGTACCGGATCGACAAGGGATTCGATCATCTCAGGATCGCGCTTTCGATCGGGATCCAGAAAATGGTCCGCTCCGATCTGGCCGCATCCGGAATCATGTTCTCGATCGATACCGAGAGCGGCTTCCCCAACGCGGTGCTGATCAACGCCTCTTATGGACTCGGGGAGAACATCGTCCAGGGCGCGATCAACCCGGACGAGTATTATGTCTTCAAGCCGACTCTGCGGGACGGCTTCCGGCCGATCCTACAAAAGACAATGGGGTCCAAAGAGTTCAAGCTGGTTTACGATCTCGGCGGCTCCAAATTCGTCAAGAACGTGCCCGTTCCGCCGGAAGAGAGACGGCGATACGCCATCTCGGACGAAGAGATTCTGCAGCTCGCCCGTTGGGCCTCTGTGATCGAGGAGCACTACGGCAAGAAACGGGGAAAGCCGACTCCGATGGATATGGAGTGGGCGAAGGACGGATTGACGGGGGAGCTCTTCATTTTGCAGGCGCGTCCGGAAACCGTTCAGTCGCAGAAGAATCGGAATGTCCTCGAGATCTACCGGCTGCAGGAGCAGGGCAAGCCGCTCGCTCGTGGCCGAAGTGTCGGCGAAAAAGTGGCCAGCGGCGTCGCCCGGGTGATCCCGAGCGTTCAGCTTCTTCACGAATTTCGGGACGGAGAGATTCTCGTCACCGAAAAGACCGACCCCGACTGGGAGCCGGTGATGAAGCGGGCCGGCGCGATCGTGACGAACCGCGGCGGGCGGACCTGTCATGCGGCCATTGTGAGCCGGGAACTCGGGGTCCCGGCGGTCGTGGGAACCGGAAACGGCACGGAGGTGGTGCGCAGCGGCCAGACGGTGACGGTTTCGTGTGCCGAGGGCGAGGTGGGGACGGTCTACGAGGGGAAGCTCCCCTTTGCGGTGGAGCGCATCGACCTGCAGGAGCTGCCGCGGCCCAAGACCAAGATCCTTATGAACGTGGGCAATCCCGAGCAGGCGTTTTCCCTCTCCTTTATTCCGAACGACGGCGTCGGTCTTGCCCGGATGGAATTCATTCTGACGACCTATATCCGCGTTCATCCCATGGCGTTGATCCGCTTCGATCAACTGGAGGATGCGGGGACCAAGGCCGAGATCGAGCGGCTGACGGCGGGCTACGAGGACAAGCGGGAATTTTTTATCGAAAAGCTCGCCCAGGGGATTTCGATGATCAGCGCCGCCTTCTATCCCAAGGACGTCATCTTTCGGCTCTCCGACTTCAAGACCAACGAATATGCCAACCTGATTGGAGGGAAGCAGTTCGAGCCCGTCGAGCGGAATCCGATGATCGGTTTTCGGGGAGCATCCCGGTACTATAATCCCCGCTACCGGGAAGGCTTTGCGCTCGAGTGCGCCGC
>JAQUAR010000022.1 GCA_028687155.1 Methylacidiphilaceae bacterium
TCGACGATCTGCCGTTCCGATGGGCTCACGACGACTGCGTCGGCCCACTGCTCCCGCTCGTAGCGTCCGCCATCGGTTCCCACGAGCTTCATCTGGACGCCCGGAGTCTGGATCCGGAAGGGACGGGCGGAGGCGCTATCGACCAGATAGAGGCGGAGGACCTCCCCTTTCTTGACGTCGATCTGCAGGTGGCTTTGGCCGTTGACCAGCGGAATATTCCCGTACCTCCCCATGAAGGCGAAGTCGATGTAGTCGGCGTGGTACTCCGGAACGACGCCCTCTTTGATGAGGATGTCGGAGAGGACCAACGGAATTTCCCGGTTGGCCGGGCCCCAATAGTCCTTGTCGGAAGGTTCGACCATGTAGACCCCGTAGAGTCCGATCTCCTGCTCGAAATCGTCCCGGAAGTGGGGGTGATACCAGTAGAATCCGGGATCGGGGAAATAGAGGTGATAGACATAGCTCGCACCAGGAGCGATCGCCGGCTGGGTGACATCGGGAACGCCGTCCTGCGAGTTGTCCTGGCGCAGCCCGTGGGAGTGGATCGTGGTCGGCACCCCGGTCTGGTTATTCAAGGAGAGCGTGATATGGCCCCCTTGCGGAACCCAGATAAATGGTCCAGGGACCGAACCGTTGTAGGCCAGGAGCTTAACCTTTGCCCCCGAGATTGTCTGCTGTACCTTGACCGCGGAAAGGGCATAGCTCTCCCCATCCTTGAGATGCACGACCTCGGACGGCTTGGCCGCTGGGAAGGAGTCGGGATCGACGGAAAAGTCGTACTGCTTCGCGGGTCCTGTGCTTCGCTTCTGCAAGAGAACGAAGCTTCCCGCAGCGACGACGGCCAGCGCGAGCAGGAACAGCCATTTCGGGGCCTTCTTCCCACCGACGGGTTGCAACAACATACTTTCCCCTTCTTTCCCTTTTGCTGTCCTCACGCGCGACGAGCGTATCCTGTCTTTACATTAGCCGAAAAAAGAGAGCGGTGTGCCAGCGCAACCCCTAGGAGGCGCTGGCCTCGATGCCTCGGGGTCCGGTCATCCTGGGGCGGCGTGCCATACGCCGATAGGCAAAGGCGCCCACACCCCCCACGACGAGAAGTCCCGCCGCCGCAAGAGCCATCCAGATGACGCCCATCCCGACCGTGATCGGAAATTGGAAGACCAGCGGCCGGCCATCCGGTCCGGTCTTGCCGACCAGCGTGAGCTCGACCATGTAACGGCCTCGGTCTGGTAAGTTGAGATCCAAGGAAGCGACTCCGTTCGAATAGACCTGCGCCGGGAATTGGGCGGCCACCTTGCCGTCGGAGGAGAGCACCTTACACTCGATCGGGATCTTCCGGAGCTGTGGGGTCACCAGATCGAGCACAAGACTCATCTTCCCGGTTGTCGGGACGTTCCGGCAGTAGGTATAGAAGCTTCCCATTCCGCCCATGCCATCCGTTCCGCCATGGGCGTAAACGTAGACATCCATGTGGATCGCATAGCCCGCCTGCTGCATCATGCCGCATTCGAGGCCACCGCTTCCGCCGCCGTGCGCCCAAGACAAGCGTGGTTGCATGCCCCACGCAACGACGAGAGAAATCCCCAGGATTCGCCCCAAGGTTAGCCATTTCTTCCCCATCACCTTCTCCTTTTGCTACTCCCCGCCCCGCATGAGAAGCGAGGCCGACCAACAGTCGATCCTAATGCAATAATTACTGGCGATTCCGTCCTTGCCGCAAGAAGAAAGTCCCCTTGCTTTCCACGCAGTCGCGACCCGGAGAGTCCCCGATCCGTGAATCGGGGTTTGTCCGCTCTGGGCGTGCTCTTCCGATGCTGGCCCGGCCGAAAAACGAATCGGACCTCCCGGTTGCGCGCCTTGGCCAGGGCTTTGGACAGACCTTTTCCGCTCTCTCCGGGGATCTTCCTTTTTTTCTTTTGCGCCCTTCTCTTCCTCCGAGTAGGCTTATCCCACAAGGTGAGCAACAGGTGCATGAGCAGCGGGAGACTCGCCGGACGACCGTCCGGGAGAAGAGGTCGGACGTACGCTGGGGCGGCGGCTCGCCTGGTCCTAGGGATTTGCGCCGCCTTGCTTCTTCTCGTTCCGGATTCCTCCTTTGCCCACCGACATCGCCCGAAGGGACCCATCGACTGTGGCGTCGTCAGCCAGGAAGGCTACACTGCGCATCTGGACATCTGCAAGTATGAGCCGATGAAGATGTACGAGAGCTACTGCGAGGATGTTCCTAAAACCGGAGAAGCGACGCTCGTGCTCGACCTCATGAGCCATCCTCTCTGGAAGACGCCGGTTGCGCTTACCCTCTTCCGCGAGCAGAGCAAGGAGGTCGTGGCGGAAGCCCCCCCGCATGTCTACCGGGAAGGAATCGCCTCGCTCCGCGTTCACTTTTCCACCCCGGGCCGCTATACGCTGGAGGTCAAGCCCCAGGGGGTGTTCAACGCAGCCAACCAGCCGGTCGTGCTCAAGTTCCCCATCGCGGTCGGCATGCCTTCCCCGAAGAGCTTTGCCTCGCTTGGCGCGGGCGAGTTTGTCGCGGTAGCGATCCTCGGCTTCTTGCTCTATCGCTTCTGGCGCAAACGCCAGCTCGAAAGGGTAAGAAAATCGCGCCCATTCTAAGACGGGAAGACGGCCGCCCCGTCATGTTTGTTTCCGAGAATCTGAAGAGCACGGGAGAAAAGCCATGTACAACAAGATCCTTGTGGCCTACGACCGGTCCGAGGGAGGACGGGTTGCGCTCGACGAAGGGCTCTGTCTTGCCAAATCGCTCGGGAGCGAGTGCGGGGTTCTCTGGGTCGTTCCTCCCGTGCCCTACTTCTTCTTCGACATCGGCCGCGAGATCGAAATGCAGCAGCAGCGGGAAGAGGCTTTTCTGGGGGAGATCGAAAAGGATGTGGAATCGGCCGGCCGGCGGTGGGGATATCGTGCTGCCGTCTTCCGGAAGACGGGAAGTCCACCATTCGAAATCGCGCGATTTGCCGAGGAGAAGGGGTTCGGGTTGATCGTGCTCGGACACAGCGGCCACTTCGGAGCATGGGGGAGGGCGCTCGGAAGCGTTGCCGCCCGGGTCAGCGAAGAGGCATCTTGCGCCGTGCTGATTGCACGGCTGCCGAAGCCGCTGCGCGAGGGTTCCCGCGCGGCGGCGGAATCGAGCAACGAGTCCGAGCCGGCTTCGCCGGGTTGATAGTCTGGCACCTCGTAGCAAAGAGGCGAGGGTCGGGTTCCGCGACAGGGTTACCGGGTTACAACTCGCGGCGGCCCGCCAGGGCGTAGCTGAGCGTCACGCTGTCGGCAAACTCGAGTCCGCCTCCGGCGGGAAGGCCCGTGGCGAGGCTTGAAATCCGGGTTGCCGTCTTTTTCAAGAGCTGACCCAGGTAGAGCGCCGTCGCCTCGCCTTCGGCATCGGTGCCGAGGGCGAGAATGATCTCGCGGGGCCGCTCCCGTTCGATGCGTGCCAAGAGGGCTGCCGAGGGGAGCCGCTCGGGCCCGATTCCTTCGAGAGGGGAGAGTTTGCAACCGAGAACGTGGTAGACACCCCGGAAAGCGGAGGCCCGCTCGATGCGGAGAACATCGCCGGGTGAGGCAACCATGCACCAGAGCAGCGGATCACGGGACGGGTCGCGGCAGAGCTCGCAGAGCTCCTCCTCGGCATAAAAGCCGCATCGACGGCAGGGATGAACTCCCGCCCCTACCGCTTCCAAGCTTCGCGCGAGGTGTTCTTTGGTCCCTTTCGTTTCTTCGAGTAGAAAGAGGACGAGCCGCTCCGCCGAGCGGGGACCGATCGACGGAAGCTCGCGTAAGGCGGCAATCAACTCGCGAACCGCTGGGGGATAGTCGGCCATGGGAGAGCGCTCCGCTTCCGCTCAGAGCGCACCCGGCAGGCCGAGACCCCCGCCCAGCTTTTGCATTTCCGATTCGCTCGCCCGGCGGCCTTGATCGAGAGCTTCCCGGACGCTGGCAAGAACGATCTCGGAGAGCATCTGGGCATCCCCCTCGGCAATCAGCTCGGGAGAAATCCAGAGATCGAGGAGTTGGCCTCCGCCGCTGGCCACCGCGCGGAGCTTCCCGCCCGCGCCCTCGACTTCGAATCGTCGGTTGGCAAGATCTTCCTGTATTCTTTGGGCCTGCTCCTGTAGTTGGCGGGCCTGTTTGAGCATCTTGTTCAGGTTCATGTCGTCTCTGGTTGCGGTGGGGTTGCGGAGAGGATGCGCCCTTCGAAGAGCCGCAGCGCCTCCTGAATGAGCGGGTCGTTGCGAAACTCTTTCTCGGTCATCTGCTCCTCTGGGCCGGGCGACTTCTTTGCGGCCGCTTCCGGGCGTTCTTTCCTTGCCGGCGTGATCGGGGGATCCACGAGAAGAAAGTCGACCGTCACCGCCGCCCCGAGCGTCTCCCGGAGCGAGTCTTCCAGAATGGGCCGGTTCTGCGGATCGGTGAAGTAGGCGGCCTTTTGACGGAAGTCCTTGGGCAGGGCGATCTCCAGGATCTCTCCTCGCCTTTGGAGAAAACGGCTCTTTTGAATCGACTCGGCTTCTAGAGGCCGCTTCTGGGTAAAACGTTCCGTGGCGAGCCGCCAAGCTTCCTCCGGCGTCGCTCTTGCCTCCGCCGGCTCCGTCGGGAGGGGTGGCGCGCTGAGAAAGGGCGGGATTGCAGGCTCCCGAGGGGAGGGGCTCGTCTCCGTCGAGGCGGTCGGCGCAGGGGCGGCTGCACTGGGGGCGAGGGGGGCGGGCAGCGGAGCGGAGGAGGAGAGTTCCTGGAGGAGCCGTTCGAGGGAGACCTTCTCCTTATGATGCGTGAGCTCCAGGATGCCGACTTCGAGCAGGAGGTTGCGATTGGCTGCCACGCGCAGGCGTCCCTCCCACTGGGTCAAGTCTTCCAGGACGGAGAGAATCGTTTCCGGAGGGAGGGCGCGAGCGAGCGCTTCCACCTCGGAGAGTTCCGAGGCCGGAAGCTCCTCCCGGATGAGCGGGGGAGCGGTCTGGTAGACGGCGACGTTGCGGAAGAGGTGGACGAGTTCGCGGGAGAGGACCATGGCTTCCTTACCCGACTCGAGCAGCTCGTGCAAGAGACGGAGAGCCGGGGCGGACGCTCCTTCGGTAATCTGCCGGGCCAGGGCGGCGATCGGACCGGTGCCAGCCATACCGAACATCTCGAGAACGACCTTTTCGGAAAGCTCTCCTCCGTAAAAGCCGACGAGCTGATCGAGGGCTCCCTCCGCATCCCGAAGAGAGCCTTCCGCGTTTCTCGCGAGCAGGGCGAGCGCTTTCGGGTCCGCAGCGAGCCCCTCGGCCGCGCAGAGCGAAGCGAGATGGGTGACGATTTCCTTTTCGGAAATCCGTCGAAAATCGAACCGCTGGCATCGAGAGTGAACAGTGGCTGGGACCTTTTGCGGCTCGGTCGTGGCAAAGATAAACTTCACATGGGCGGGGGGCTCCTCGAGGGTCTTGAGGAGGGCGTTGAACGCGGCCTGGGTGAGCATGTGGACTTCATCGATGACGTAGATCTTGAAACGGCACTGAGCGGGAGCGAAGCGGGCGCTCTCGCGGAGCTCGCGCACCTGTTCTACTCCGTTGTTGGAGGCGCCGTCGATCTCGAGGACATCCAGGCAGCGGCCCGAATCGATCTCCGAGCAGATCGGATCGGAGGGATCGAAATCGACGGTCGGTCCGCCCGTGCACTCGAGCGCCTTGGCGAGAATGCGGGCGGTGGAGGTTTTTCCGGTCCCGCGGGGGCCGGCGAAGAGATAGGCCTGAGCAATGCGCCGTTGTCGGATCGCCCCCGCCAATGTCCGCACGATATGCTGCTGACCGACGATCTGCGCGAAGGTGCGCGGACGGTACTTTCTGGCGAAGACTTCGTATGCCATGGGTCTTGTCGCCCCGACGGACAGAGCACCAGGAGCAGCGACAACAGCGGTCAAGTTACCGATGCTTCCTTTCGGACCTGGCGGGGTTACCCTGCCGGCAGCTCCGCCGCCCCTGGCAGCTTTGATCTTATTCGGCTGAAGAGCGGATGCAACCTATTCTCTTGCCCATCGCCGCCGAAGCGGAAAAAAGCCGAAGGTTTCTCTTCCGAAGAAGCAGAGAACTTACGGATTTTCCGGAGCCGGTTTCGGAGGTGTGGCGCCTGGGCCGGAACTCTCGCTCGGCGGAGTCGACTCAGCAGCGGAAGGAGGGGGAACTTCTCCGGGAGGGGTCTGGCCTCCGGGAGAAGAGGCAGCCCGGTTTTCGGATTGGTTCCCCTCGCCGGAAGGGGCTGTCGCGGAAGGCGCGCCACCGGCGGGTGGCTCCGGGGTTGTCGGCGGGGCTCCTTCCTCCAGACCGGCCTCCGCATCCGGGCCCTCGGGCGCTTCCTTCTTGGTGTCGGTCTGGGACTGCGGCTGGGCATCCTTTTTCTTGGGCGCGTAGAGATCGCAGCCGGTGAGGGCCAGAGCGGTCAAGAGACCGAGGCTCAAGAGGAAACGACGAGAATGCAAGGGTTTTCTGGCGGAGTCCATATGGCTTGGTTGACTAATGTTCCCGATTTAGCCTTTCCGCTCTCCTCTTGTCAATCGACTCTCGATGGGAGCGGAAAGTTTCGATGGGCAGGCCGCGTCAGCCGGGGAGCGGGAACGCGACGGTGGCTGACAAGATCTCCTCGCGAATCTTCTCCAGGACGCCCGAATCATTGCGATGGGTGAGCGCGCGGTGAATCCAGTCGCCGATGTCGAACATCTCGTTTTCCCGCATCCCGCGGGTGGTGACCGCCGGAGTCCCCAGGCGGATGCCGCCCGCTTGATAGGGCGGGAGAGTGTCGAAGGGGATGGCGTTCTTGTTGACCGTGATTCCCACGCGGTCGAGCAGCTCTTGGGCGTCCCTCCCGGAGATTCCCCTGGGGCGGAGGTCGATCAGGAGCAGGTGGTTTTCGGTGGTGCCCGTGACCAGGCGGTAGCCGTGGTGCCGGAGGGATTCGGCCAGCGCGCGGGCGTTGCGCAACACCTGGTTCTGATACATCTGGAATTCAGGCTGGAGCGCTTCTTTGAGGCAGACCGCCTTCCCCGCGATCACATGCATGAGAGGTCCACCCTGAATTCCCGGAAAGATTTGCGAATCGATCTCCTTGGCATAGGTCGCACGGCAGAGGATCATGCCGCCCCGCGGGCCGCGGAGCGTCTTGTGGGTGGTCGTGGTGACGAAGTCGGCATAGGGTACCGGGGAGGGATGCAGGCCCGCGGCCACCAAGCCCGCCACGTGGGCCATGTCGACGAACAGAAGGGCTCCCACCGCGTCGGCGATCTGCCGTAGCGCCGGAAAATCGATGATGGCCGGATAGGAGGAGGCTCCCGCGACGATCATCCGGGGGCGATGGACCTCCGCCATTTTGGCGAGCCCATCATAGTCGATCCGCTCGTCTTCCGGATGGACCCCGTAGTGGGTGACCTGGAAGAAGCGGCCCGAAAAATTCATCTTGAAACCATGGGTGAGATGTCCCCCGTGGGCCAAGTCCATGCTCAAAATCTTGTCCCCAAGCTGAAGAGAGGCGAAATAGACGGCCATGTTCGCTTGCGAGCCCGAGTGGGGTTGCACGTTGACATGCTCGGCTCCGAAGAGCTGCTTGGCCCGGTCGATCGCCAGGAGCTCGATCTCGTCCACGTTTTCGCATCCGCCATACCATCTCCGCCCCGGATAGCCTTCGGCATATTTGTTGGTAAGGCAGCTTCCTTGGGCCTCCATCACGGCGCGGCTCGTAAAGTTTTCCGACGCGATCAATTCGAGATTTTCGCTCTGCCTTCGGATTTCGCGTTCGATCAGGGCACTGATCTCCGGGTCGGTGGCGGGAAGAGCGGAGGTAGACTGAGGTAGAGAGGAACGGGCGGGGAGCTTGCCCAACAGTTCGAGCTTGCGCAGGGGGCGTTCGTGCGGCGCCGGATCCGGGTGGGAGACGAGCCATGCGTGGATAATGGCGGGGAGCTCGGTGGCATGGACGGCGTCCGACCCGATGCAAAGGACGTTCGCCAGGTAGCGGACACGAGCCGCCGCCGCTTCCTCGGGGTTCGAGACGCGCACGGCCCGAATCCCGGGAACCCGGTTTGCGGCAATCTCCATGCCCATCCCATCTTGACAAAAGAGGAGGCCCAGAGAGGACTGCCCTTGCAGAATGGCACGGGCGACCCGCTCCGCGTAGTCGGGGTAGTCGACCGGCAGATCGTTCATCGTCCCATGGTCTTCGAAAGCGATCTGGCTCCCTTTGAGCCAATCGCGGGCCGCCGCCTTGAGCTCTAAGCCGAACTGGTCGGAGCCCAGGGCGATCCGCATCTGCGCGCCTGCTGCCGGCTCTGTCGCATGCTCCGATTCGAGCACGAAGGAGAGGATCTTCGGCATGGCCTGCCGCATCTGCTCGCGGCAGGCGCGGTAGATTTCGATGGGGCTGCCGATCGGGTCGGGAATCTCCCGGGAGGCGAGAGGGAGATCCGAATCGAACTCGAGGAGGAGATAGGTCTTTTCGGCCGCCGAGGGATAGAGCAGGAGAATGGAATCCAGATGCGCGTAGCTCATGCAGAAGAGGAAATCGGCTCGGCGGACGAGTTCAGCCGAGACGGGCTTGCTGCGGATGGCTGAGATGTCGATGCCGATTTCCTGCATGACATCGATCGCCTGCTCGCTCGGCATGACCCCGTTGACTGCGCCGATGCCGGCGGAATCGACCCGGATGTCGTGGCGGCCCTGCACCATATCTTGAAACAGGCCTTGCGCCATGGGGCTCCGGCAGACATTTCCCGTGCAAACAAAAAGGACGTTCTTCATGAGTTGGACAACGACAGGATCACCAAGTCGGATCGCGCCGACCGCTCGGAGAGAGATGGATAGGTTGCTGGATCAATTCGATGAGCGGTTAATCATACTCATCGCTTCCCCGCGGAAAAAGGATTTTTTCTTCTCGCGCGGAATCCTGAGCCGCCCGGCCGAGAGCAGACGCGCCCCGGGTGGGAATTCTTTGTGAGACAGGCAGGCTAGAACGGCACCGGTCCGTGGTTTTCGGCGCCGCGAGCGGGGCCAGAGGAGCTCTGGAGTAAGGAGTAAGCCTTCCGAGAGGGAGGGACGATCCGCAACTCGACGGGAGCCAATCCGTCGGAGAGCATGCCGAGACGTCCGGCCGCAGCGCGGGAGAGGTCGATGATTCGCCCGCCCTTGTAGGGACCCCGATCATTGATTCGGACGAGCGCGATTCGCCCGTTTTTGAGGTTGCGGACCGCCACCAGGGTGTTGAAGGGGAGGCTCGGATGAGCGGCGGTCATTTCGCGCGCCCGGTAGCGTTCTCCGGTCGAAGTGAGGCGAGATTCGTCGTACCAGGAAGCGATGCCTTTCGCGCGGAAGGTAGGCACCGCAGGACCCAGGCGTGCCTTGGGTGCCTTGGCTTTGGCGTGTGTGACGAGCGATCCCAAGAGGAGGACGACGGAAACAAGGCGGAAACCGCCGATGCCATACAGGGAGAGTGCTGCTCGTGATGTAGGGTTAGCAAACATAGCCATGTGTAGCGCAGGATAAATGTATTGTTTTATTAGCGTCAACAAGAAATCGTTCAGATTCCTGACCAAACCGGTGCAGCGAGATCTCTACAGCGCCTTCCTCTCCAAATGCTGCGAGAAGGATTTCCTCGACATTCGCCAGGTGCGAAAAACTTGGCCGGGTGCGGAACCGCTCCTGCGATGGGCGATGTCGAGGGCAAAGGAACCAGCGAGAGGAGAGGGCTTATCCCGACCGCACGTCGAGAACGTCAGAGCTGGTCGTCCGTCGAAGGGGAAAACGGGAAACGACTGACTGCTGGATGGCGGCAGCCGTTCCGGCGAGGCCGGGGATGCTGTAGCGCAAGCGAGAGTCCCGGAGAGCCGGATCTCTATTCTCTAGAACCCCCCTAGCTTTAGCCATGAGGAGGTATCAGCGGAAGCTCTGCGATTCTCCTTCTTCGAAGACCTGCCGGTTCAAGAGGAGCGTCGGTCTTCGCCGAGGTAACCGACCACCGATTCCGCGAGCTTCCGGCCGATGCCCTTCACTTCCGCAATCTCTTCGACCGATGCCTTTTTGAGACGATCGACCGAACCGAAGGTCTGGAGCAGGAGCCGCTTGCGGCTGCGGCTGATCCCGGGGCAGTCGTCGAGCAGGCTTTCGCGCACCCGCTGTCGGAGCAGGAGCTGGTGATAGGCGTTGGCGAAGCGGTGCGCTTCGTCGCGCAGTCGCTGGAGGAGGCGAATGGCCCCGGAATCCTTTGGGAGCTGGAGCGGGAGCGAATGGTCCGGCCGGTAGATCTCCTCGTTTTCCTTGGCGAGGCCGATGACGGGGATCTCGGTTAAGCCAAGCGCCAGAAGTTCGCGGAGGGCGGCGGAAAGCTGGCCGGCTCCTCCGTCGACGACGATCAGGTCGGGTCGGCGTGCTCCCTCATCCAAGACCCGCCGATAGCGCCGGTGCACCGCTTCGGCGATGCTGGCGAAGTCATCCTGCCCGGTTACTGTCCGGATCCGGTAGCGCCGATAGCTCCCACGAGCAGGCCTACCCTGCTCGAAGACGACCATGGAGGCAACCTTGTGGAGGGTGGAAATGTTCGAAATGTCAAAGCACTCCATGCTCTGCGGAGGATCGGAAAGCCCGAGGGCGGTGGCCAGCTCCCGCAAATCCTCGGCCGGGGAGATTGCCGACTCATAGGAACGAAGGAATCGCTTGACGGGCCTGGTCGTCTGCCGAAGATCTTCCCAGAGATTCCGCAGCTCGGCCGCCCGCTCGAACTCCCACCGGGCGGCCGCCTCTTCCATCTTTTTGCGGATCTCCTCGGCCATCTCTCGGGATTTTCCTTCGAGGAAGGCGCAGGCCGACTCCACCCGAACGCGGTATTCCTCCTGGATCGCCGTCCCAAGGCAGGGAGCGGAGCAGTTTTTAATGATCCGGTCGAGGCAGTGCTTGTAGTCCCTCTCGCCGGGGACCAGAGGAGCACAGGAGCGCAAGCCGAAGATCTTCTTCATCCAGTTGATTGTCGTCCGTAGGGCGCCGGAGGAGGCAAAAGGGCCGAAGTAGCGGCAGCCATCGTCCTTGCGCAGTCGGGTAATCTGGAAGCGGGGAAAGGGCTCCCGAAGATTCGTCTTGACGAGGAGGAAGCGCTTGTCGTCCCGGAAGCTCACGTTGTACCGTGGGCGGTATTCCTTGATGAGCTTGCCCTCGAGCAGGATCGCCTCGGCTTCCGAGCGGACCGTATGGTACTCGATCCGGCGCGCGACCTCGACCATCGCCCGGATCTTTCGGTTGGCCGCCGTGCCCCGGGATGGATGAAAATACTGGGCGACCCGCTTGTGGAGATTGCGTGCCTTGCCGACGTAGATGACGCGGTCGAGACGATCGCGAAAGAGGTAGACGCCGGGCGCCTGGGGGAAGTCTCGCACCGTTTTTTCGAGCTCTGGCCGGGCAACGCTCATGGATGTCTACGATAGAATGGCATGATTTCGGGCTTCCGCCTATGGTAGCGTGACTCGTCGATGAAGAGAGGCTATTGGTTTTCGGCGTTGGCGATCGTGGCGGCGTTCTGGGCGGTGCTTCCTTGCGTTTCCCGGGCCGCCGAATCTCTGCCGGCTCGCAGCAGGCATGTCGAAGCGAC
>JAQUAR010000299.1 GCA_028687155.1 Methylacidiphilaceae bacterium
TGCTTGTCCCGTTGCCGACGCCTGCCCCGGTCTTTGTGCTCATGAGCATAGAAGCCGCTCCGAGAAACCTCCAGAGCTTCGGCCAATTCGGTGAGGCAATAATCTTTGGTCATGTTTTGCATCACCGCATATCGCTGGCAGGCATCTCGGCCGACAAGATGCCCAATGCTTTTTTTAAGATGTCGCGCTGACGGCGCAGATAGTCCTTTTCCTGGCGCAATCTTCGCAGCTCGCGCTGCTCGGGCGATTCGGCCGTCAAGGTCTTGGGATCGCTGAAAGCCTGACCGCCTTGGGCATCCTTGACCCATAGGTGTAGCGACCCAATGGGAAACGCCCAGATCGCAAGCCACCTCGGGAATCGAACGCCCCCCTCGAACCAGGGCCACCGCATTCTCTTTGAACTCACGGTCATAACGCCGCGCGAACCTGCTGCTCTTTCCGTTGTTCATTTGGGGTTTTCCTTTCCATACCCCAAAGGCTTTGTCCGCAAAATCGAAGAAACCTCAAGCAGGGCAAGACACGGCTGATCGTCAAGATGACCCCGGCTGCCCGGAACTCTTGGGAGACGATCCGGACGATACCGGGACGGAAGGAGCTTGCCCGCCGTCGATGGTCCGGACGAGCAGGAAGCGCTCACTTACGGGCTGCTAGCCCGACTCGGAAGCCCCGAGATGTCGTGCGGCACCTGCCGGAGGGCCCTGGCTGGCGCTTGCTGCTGCCATGCAAAGCAGCCGCGCAGCTTGAAAAAAATTGGAACGCCGCCCCGCAGGCGGCGTTCAGCACCGTAGCTTCGAACCGAACAACGCTCCTTACTGCTCCCTCAGAGCACGATTGTCCTTGGCTCTGCCCGCTTCATCCTCGGCCACGGCGATTTTCTGAATGAACTCGCGAATGTCCGCCACCCTCTTGCTCGCAAGATCCCGGTAGTCCTGGACGAACTTCGACTCCTGCTGCGCTTGATACTGATTTCCCTTTTGCTCGGCTTCCTTTGCTTGCCTGGCATGTCTTGCCATCCGTGCCCGATACTCCGCTCTGGCTGCTGCACGCTGCCTTGCGATCTCTTCCTTTTCCGCCTTCTTGCTGTGAAAGAGACCAAATAGGACGGGAGCTGCCATTTCGGCATACGGGACGACTCCAATGCCAGTGGAGCCTTCGGCATTGGCAAGGACGTTGTCGCTGAAGTCCTGACCCTTATTCATTCCATCGTTAAAGGCATCCGAGCGGGCTTGCTTTACCGCCGCCATGTCGATCCCTTTCCGGATGCCTCCCGGAGCCTTTGCCACCTCTAGCCCGAGCTCCTTTTTTGCCTGCGCGATGTCCGCCTCCATGTCGTCATACCTCGTCTTGACTGCGGTCAGGCATCGGTCGAAGGAGTCGGAATACTCGCCAAGATCCTTGCTTCGGCAGAGGAACAAGGGAGGAATAGCACCCCCTCCCTGCAGCGTGTTGTCCAACCCGGCGGCAAGAAAGCCGTTATTCCACTCCAAGAGAGGTGGGGCAACCCGCTGAATCCGCCATTTCCCATCGACGATCTGCGCCTTCTCGATCTTCCAAAGGAACGACAGCTTCTGGTCCGCCTTCGTCAGCAGGTAGCGGTCTTTTTCGCCGGCTTTAAACTCCATCCCCGGAGGCAACGTCGCGTCCCAAAGCAGATCGGGCCAGACTTGCTTGACCAATTCGGGCGCATTATCGGGTGGGCCTGGCGCGGCAAGAGCCGGAACGACATACAGGTCGACCGCCGACTCGACGGTCACCCGATAATCCAACTCCTCGGCGTTGCCGACGGAACGGTAACCAACCGGCTCGATCGAGTCGATCGTCACATAACCGGGAAGATGCCTCCGCAAGCACGCATGGACCGCTTCTTCCGGAGGCAGGTGCGTTTTGGCCTCGAATAGGCCGAACTTTTTCGCTGGCCCCGCTCCCGCTCCGTTACCGGCTCCGTTGATCCGATCCAGGATCTCGCTTCTCCATTTCTCGTACTGCGCGACGGTTCGATCATAGGCATGATACTCCTCGTCCGCGACCGACCCGGGAACCTGCAGATGGTTCCACCAGTTGGAGAAGCCGGCAATCGCCAAGCCGCCCGCAAGAAGGATCCCAGCGCCGAGGGAAAGAAGCAGGAGTCCCCGCCCTCTTTTCCCTCGGGGTTCCGGAGCCGGGGTCGGCTCGACCGCAGCCGAGCCGTATGGCACCAACGACTCGGACACAGATCCTCCTCCGTCCGCGTGGACACCGTTTTTGGCGACCTGCCGCCCACCATCGGAACCGGCTGCTTCCGCGGGCGGCGCAGTCGCCAATGGATTCTCTGGATCGATCAGGACGACCCTGGGACTTTTTGGACTCCAAATCTTGGAAACACTCTGCAAGCGATTCAACATGTTCATGATTGCCTCCTTTCAAACCATGATGTCGCCAGGAGTTCTCTCTCCTTGCCTGAATTACCTCCTGCCTCCCCCGTGAACGTGGGCGGCATGCACATGAGCGGCGTGCACATGTTCCGCATGCATGTGTGGAGCATGCGCATGACCCCCCATCCCCCTGCCTTCCGCGGCATGAAGGTGAGGATGTCCGCTCGATCCCGTGGTAGAGCCCAAATGGGGATGTTCTCCCATTCCTCCCGAAAGATGGGGATGCTCTCCGGCGCCCCCATGCTCGGAGAGATGCGGATGACCAGCCTCTCCCCCTCGCTCCCCGGCCCGGCTCTCGCTCCCCAGATGAGGATGCTCCGACTGATTCCAATCCCGCACCGCCTGCCGGTCTTCCCGGTGCGCCAACTGATCCTGGCGTTGGGCTTGATCCTTGTAGAGCTGCGCCTGGTTCATGTGCCCCTGCGACGCTTCATACCGGGCCATCGCGTTATCCCCCT
>JAQUAR010000300.1 GCA_028687155.1 Methylacidiphilaceae bacterium
CAGGGTCAGTCCGAAGCGAAGAAGCGGCGTCTGCGGATGGGCGGCGATTCTTGCGCCGCCGCGTGAAGGGCGCTCGCGCTGGCGCCCGGTTACGGCGTCCAGACCTCTTCCAGGTTACAGAGGACCGAGCCGATCTTCGGAATCTGGACGTTGCGCCATTTGTCCCGCAGCCCCGCGTACGTATCGGGTGTGACAAGGTAGATGTAGGGGAGCTCTTCACTCAGGATCTCCTGGACCTCGTCCCAATACCGTTTGCGGAGCGTCTGGTCGAGGGTCGTGAGCTGGGCGATCATGAGGGTGTCGATCCGGGCCTCCCACGGAGTTGCGGGCGCGGGCTCGCTCGGATACCACTGGTGGAGCCGCCCCTTGCTCACGAAGACCGACATGCCGTCGGCGGGGTCGCCGCCTCCCGTCAGGCCGAGCAGGCAGGCCTCATAGTCGAAGGAGTCGCTGATCTTGGTGACGAGCGCGCCAAAGTCGAGAAACTGGAGCCGCGCTTCGATCCCTAGCGCCTTCATGTTTTCTTGGAAGACCGTCGCCATCGCCGTGCGAAGGGGGTTTTCCTGGTTGGTCAGGAGGGTGAAGCTCACCGGATGCCCCGCCGCGTCCTCCATGCTGCCGTCTCCCCGCCGATGGAAGCCCGCCTCGGCGAGCAGCCGCTCGGCCCGCCTGGGGTCAAAGGGATACTGCCGGATCCGCGGATTGAACCACTTGGCGTTCGCCGGGCTTTCGGGTCCCCAGAGAGGCTGTCCGCGGCCGAAGAGGATGCCTTGGACCATGCCTTCCCGATTGATCCCGTAGGAGATCGCCTGGCGGAAGCGGCGATCCTGGAACCAGCCGAGCTTATAGGGGGCGACGAAGGGCTTTCCGCTCTTGTCGTGGCCCGGATTCTGGTTGAACCAGAGGAAGGTCGAAGCGGTAGAAGGGCCTCGGTCGTGCACGGTATAGTGGTAGATCTTTTCCCCGCGACGGACCCAGGCGACGTCGTCGGGAGGAATCGTGTCGGCGTCGGTCTGCCCGGAGGCGAAGGCGACCACGCTGGCGTTCTGGTCCTTCACGAACTTGACAATCAGAAAGTCGATGTAGGGGAGGCGATGGCCCTGCGAATCGATTCGCCAATAGCGGGGATTGGCATCGAGAATGATGAGCTGGCCGGGACGGTAGCTATGGAGCCGGAATGCCCCGCTGCTCGCAATGGCCTCGGGCGTCCTTTGCGCGGTAAAGATGCTCCAGGCGCGCAGCAGGGTTCCGTCCTCGTAGGCCCCTTGGAGCAGATGCTTCGGCATGATCGTGACCCCGGACATGTAGCGCAGGAAAGGGGCGAAGATCTCGGGGGTGCGGATCCGTACGGTGTTGCGGTCGAGCTTTTCGACGAGAAAGGGTTTGCCGTTGACCGAAAGGTCGTAGGCATTTCGGTTGGGGTATCGGGGATCGTAGACGCATTGAAAGGTAAAGAGAACGTCATCGGAGGTTAAGGGAACTCCGTCGCTCCAGGTGAGTCCTTCGCGGAGGTGAAAGGTGAAGGTACGACTGTCCGCACCGACCTCCCACGACTGGGCGAGCGCCGGAACGACCTCCTCCCGGATCGGATGGTAGGAAGTAAGCCCGTCGAAGAGGAGGCCGAGGAAAGAGGCCGAGGAGGCATCCTCAGCGACGAGCCAGTTGAAGGTGCTGGGCTCGCCGGGGCTGACCTCGACGAAGACGCCGCCCCGCTTGCCCGGCTGGGCTTGGGAGACATCGGCGTTCTTGGGAATCGGGAAAGTCGGACGCTCTCCGAGCTGGGCCGGCCGGGAGCAGGAGAGGGTCGTGAGGCTCAGGACGGCTGCCAGGAGAAGCGGGAGCAGGCGAAACCTTGTCCTCATGCCCATGGTCCCCTATGGCATACCGTATTCCCTTGGTTCTTCGCCAGCCGACTCTTGCGCCGCCCGAACGGAAAGGCGTCGCGGGCGCGTCAGGGCCAGAGGAAGCTTTTCATTTGCTTTCCCCCGGGCTGGTCGGCATATCTCGCCAATTTCGCAGGCTTTCCACTGGAGCTGCCTGGCGGCATACTGCAGGGGCCGAAAGGACGGCTTGGGAGGGCGCCGACGGGCCCGCCGCAGGAGAAAAGCCTGTAAAAGAGGCCAGCGAGAAGGAGCAGGAGGAGATAGCTCGTGATTCGACAAAAGACTTTGCGGGAGCCTGTCCGGATCGAAGGCAACTCGCTGCACACCGGCCAGCCGGTATCCCTGATCCTGCGTCCGGCGGAATCCGACACCGGGTATCTGTTCAAGCGGGTCGATCTACCGGACGAGCCGACCGTTGCCGCGCGGATCGACCATGTGCGGCAGACAGAGCGGGCGACGACGCTGGGCGAGGGCAATGTCAAGATCCACACGGTGGAGCATGTCCTGGCAAGCTTGCGGGGCAGTGGGGTGGACAATGCGCTGATCGAACTCAACGCGAACGAGCCGCCGATCGGAGACGGCAGCGGAAAGATCTACGTCGAGGCGATCGCGCGCGCGGGACTCGTCGAGCAGGATCGCCCGGTCTCGTTTTTCGAGCTCCGGGACCCTCTCTGCGTCCAGGGAAAAGACGGAGCCTATCTGGTGGCGTGGCCCAGCTCGTCGTTTTCCGTGACCTGTACCCAGGTGACGCATACCGGAAAGTTCACGCAATTTCTCCACTGGGAACACGATCCCGGGCGCTTTGCCTCGGAGATTGCACCGGCGCGGACCTTCGTCTTCTACGCGGAGGTGCAGCCCCTGTTGGAAAAGGGGTTGATCAAGGGCGGGAGTCTCGAAAACGCGATCGTCATTCGTGGCGATACGGTCTTTTCCCAGGAGACACTCCGATTCGAAGATGAGTTCGTGC
>JAQUAR010000301.1 GCA_028687155.1 Methylacidiphilaceae bacterium
ATCGTTAGGCTCCAGATACCGGCTGGGCAAGCGAACCCCGCCCCGCCCGTGGGTCCGGCTCTCGGGCAGCACGGAGTGAATATCATGGGCTTCTGCAAGGAGTTCAATGCGAGGACGCAAAAGGAAGCCGGGATGCTTCTTCCGGTCGTCATTACGATTTTCAAGGACAAATCCTTCACTTTCGTGACGAAATCTCCGCCGGCGGCCGTGCTGCTGAAGAAAGCAGCCAACATCGCTACCGCGTCCAAGGAGCCGAATCGCGTCAAGGTGGCAAAAGTAGGGCGGGCGCAGGTTATGGAAATCGTCCGGCAGAAAAAGAAGGATCTGAATGCGACTTCCGAGGAAGCCGCCTTCCGCATCATTGCCGGCACGGCGCGCAGCATGGGGATCGACATCGAAGCATAGGTCGAGGAGCAACCCGAGAGGATTGGTAGTCCCAGGGATCGTTTGGAAGGAAGGGAGTGAGACGTGAGTTCTAGGCAAAGCAAGCGCTATCGCGAGGCGGTGAAGCATCTCGAGGCTGGAAAGTGTTACGGGATCACCGAAGCCGTGGAGGTTCTGGCCAAGATGCCGAAGGCCCGCTTCGACGAGTCGGTGGAACTATCGATGCATTTGGGGGTGGATCCAAAGCAAGGCGAGCAGATGGTCCGAGGCAGCCTGCGGCTCCCGCACGGCTCCGGAAAGAACGTTCGAATTGCTGTCTTTGCCCGGGGAGCGGCGGCAGAGGCGGCAAAAACCGCCGGTGCCCAATTCGTCGGCTTCGAGGATCTGTTGAAGAGAGTTTCCGAGGGCTTCATCGCCTTTGACGTTGCCATTGCAACGCCCGACGCCATGCAGGAAGTGCGCAAATTGGGGAGAGTGCTTGGTCCTCGGGGCTTGATGCCCAATCCCCGCACCGGAACGGTTACGGAAGATGTGGCTGCCGCGGTGGCGGAGTGCCAAGCGGGCCGGGTCGAATTCAAGATGGACAAGAGCGCGAACGTGCATGTTTTAATTGGCAAACGCTCGTTCTCGGCGGCCGCTTTACAGGACAACGCCGTGCAAGCGATGGAGGCCGTTCAGAAGGCGAAGCCGGCGGCGGCGAAGGGACGCTATGTAGAATCGCTCGCTCTTTCCGCGACCGTCAGTCCAAGCATTCCGTTGGATGCAAGCACGTTTCAGCGCAAGTAGAAGGGAAGGGAGTCAAATCATGAGGCCGGAAAAAGAAGCGCTTTCGATGGAGATTAGGGACTGGCTCGAAGGTTCCGCTTACGTTCTTTTCGTGGCCTATACGGGCCTTCGTGCGGAGGAGTTCCGCGAATTGCGGCAGCGCCTGGCTTCCGTGGGGGCGCGATGCCGGGTGGCGAAGAATCAGGCATTGACGCGCATCCTGCGGCAGGCTCGGCAGTTGCCGGAGGAATGGGCGCTCAAGGGACAGCTCGCCGCGATTGCCCACGGCGATATGATCGCGGCCTCCAAAACTCTCAAGAATTTCACGGCCGAATTCACTCGGCCCAAGCTGGTGGGCGGCCTGCTCGACGACCGTCCGCTGAGTGCTGCGGAGGCGGCGGCGATCGCCGAGCTGCCGGGACGGGAAGAGCTGTTGGCGAAGATGCTCGGGCTTCTACAGGCTCCGGCAACGCGACTGCTCTGCGTGCTGGCAGAGCCCTCCAGAGCGCTGGTGCGAACGCTCGCAGCGTATGAAAAGGAGCGGGCGGGCAGTGCGGTGGAGTAGCCGGAGAGCGGGCGGAGTACGTTTTACGCAAAGCGAGCTTCGGAAAATGGTCCGAAGAGGGCGATGAAAATCGCCCACAGGGAAGGGAGAAGGATCCTGATAGCCTCGGAGCCCTCCGGGGAGAATCGCTGACGCGGGTGCGTGGCGCTACGGGATCGGAAAGGACATCATGGCAGACTTGAGTGGAGTAGTAGAGCAGTTGAGCAATCTCACCGTTCTCGAAGTGGCTGAGCTGGTCAAGCAGCTCGAAGAAAAGTGGGGAGTCAGTGCCGCAGCACCCGTAGCGGTGGCGGCGGCGGCTGCGGGCGGTGCTGAGGCCCAGAAGGCGCCAGCAGAGGAGAAGACCTCTTTCAACGTGATCTTGAAGGCGGTGGGCGGCAACAAGATTGCGGTGATCAAGGAAGTTCGGGCCTCGGTCTCGGGTCTCGGATTGGCCGAAGCAAAGGCCTTAGTGGAGAGCGCTCCCAAGCCGGTAAAGGAGGGAGTAACCAAGGAAGAAGCGGAAGCCATTAAGAAAAAGATCGAAGCAGCGGGCGCGCAGGTCGAGATTCAATAAACGCTCCGAGCGCAATCGGAAAACAGAGCGGCCGGGCCCGGATGGAGAAGCCTTCCGGGCCGGTCGATACCGGCCAGGGATGACGGAAAAGGGCATGAGTACAAGAGCTTGGAAGCGAGTAAACTTCGGAATTATCGCGGAGACGGTGCGCTTGCCGAATCTGATTTAACATCAGATTCGGTCTTATGAGGAGTTTCTCCAGTTGGGTGTTCCCGCGAACGAGCGGAAGCCGGAAGGCCTGCACGGTGTCTTTCTCGAGGTCTTTCCTATCGAGAGCTATGACGGGAAAGTGCGGCTGGAATACCTTTTCTACGAGTCGACTGCGCCGAAGTTCTCACCGCTTCATTGCCTGCAAAATGGGGAGACCTACGCGGCGGCGTTATATGTGACGTTCCGGCTGCGGGACGAAAACGGGATCAAGGAAGAGCGCGTCTACATGGGGGAGCTCCCTCTGATGACCGACCATGGAAGCTTCGTCATTAACGGCGCGGAGCGGGTGATCGTCAGCCAGTTGCACCGCTCGCCGGGAATCTGCTTCGAGTCGAGCCTCCACCTGAACGGCAAGATGCTCTACTC
>JAQUAR010000302.1 GCA_028687155.1 Methylacidiphilaceae bacterium
GCACTCTTCGATGAGAACCTCCCCGATGGGGGAGGTCGCCAGGCCTCCCGCCACGAACCGCTCGAACTCCTCGCGGTTGTAGGCGATCCCTCCTCCCATGCCGCCAAGGGTGAATGCGGGCCGGATGATCAACGGAAACCGTCCGATTGCGTCGGCAATGCTCCGGGCCCCCTCGACGCTCCGCGCGGTCCCCGAATTGGGAACGTTTAGCCCGATTCGCAGCATCGCCTCTTTGAAGAGCTGTCGATCCTCGGCCTTCTTGATGGCCTCGGGCTGGGCACCGATCATCCGAACGCCGTAGCGCTCCAAAATCCCCGCGTCGGCCGCTGCGGTGGCCAAATTCAGCGCGGTCTGCCCTCCCAGGGTCGGAAGAAGCGCGTCGGGCCTCTCCCTCTCGAGGATCTTTGCCAGAACCTCGACCGAGATCGGCTCCAAATAGGTGCGATCCGAAAACTCCGGATCGGTCATGATCGTTGCCGGATTGCTGTTCAGGAGGATGACGCGATATCCCTCCTCCTTGAGGGCTTTGCAGGCCTGCACCCCGGAATAGTCAAACTCGCAGGCCTGACCGATCACGATGGGTCCGCTGCCGATCAGCAAAACCGAATGGAGATCATCCCGCCTGGGCATAGTCTAACCGCCATTTCTCCCAAGCTTTCTCCTCCGGCTTGCACAAGGGTCCCTTCATGACAAAAGCCCATACCAGTTGTTCCTACGCCTCGGCTCGAATCCCGCCTCGCGGATGAAGCTTTCGATCTCCTTCTCGGTCATGCGAAAGGTCGTGCCCGCCGCCGAGACGACATTCTCCTCCATCATTACGCTTCCGAAGTCATTGGCTCCAAATCGCAAAGCGACTTGACCGATTTCCGGACCCTGGGTCACCCACGAGGCCTGGATATTCTCGACGTTGTCGAGAAAGATCCGCGAGAGGGCCTGCATGCGCAAGTATTCGGAAGGTCCGAGCTTTCGACCGGAAAGCACCGTATTCTCGGGCTGAAAGGTCCAGCAGATGAAGGCGGTGAAGCCGCCGGTCTCATCCTGAAGCTCGCGGAGGCGACGGAGATGCTCGATCCGGTCCGCAAGACTTTCGACATGCCCAAACATCATGGTGGCGCTCGATCGCAACCCTAACCGGTGCGCGGTCCGCATGACTTCGAGCCACTGGTCGGCCGTACATTTCCGCGCCGCGATGCGCTTGCGGACTTCGTCGACCAGGATTTCGGCGCCCCCTCCCGGCACCGAGCCCAAGCCAGCATCTCGAAACCGGCGCAGCACTTCTTCGAGCGGCATTTCGAAGGTCTGGGAGAAATGAATGAACTCCGGCGGAGAAAACCCATGGATGTTGATGCCCGGATGCTTCTCTTTCAGATACTGGAGAAGTTCCAAGTAGTAGTCGATGCCGAGGTCCGGATGGTGTCCGCCTTGCATCAGGATCTGGGTCCCGCCAATGGCTTCCAGCTCGGCGACCTTCTCGCTGATCTTCTCCGGGCTGAGGACATAGTGGTCCGGATCCCTCTTTCGCCGGTAGAAGGCGCAGAACTTGCACCCGACGTTGCAGACGTTGGTGTAGTTGATATTCCGATCGACGATGTAGGTGACGATCCTCTCTCCGGCCCCTTCGTAGGCAGTCTTCTTTTTCCCCCTACGCCGCGCATCGGCCAAGATCCCAAGCTCCGGCAGAGGAAGAGAGTAGAGGGCCCGCGCCTCTTCGGGCGAGATCCTCTCCCCGGCCAGAATCTTTGCCTCTGCCTTCCCCACGCCGTTTCCATTGGTCAAATCCACAACAGCTCCTTTCCGACGACCGCCTTCTCCCCCAGGACCCGCAGTTCATCACAAAATCGTGCCACGCCCATCTTCTCCCGCTCTCCCACCTCGTATCGGATATAACGAGTCAAGTATTCCCACTCGCTTTCGTCTTTGGCAATCGAAGCTCGTGCCGCAAGACCGAGCCTCTTCGCCTCCCGGAAGAGGGCTGCGATTTCCTTGCCCTTGGCTTCCGACCGCCGGACCACCCAAACAGCGAAAACGAAGGAGAGCTCCGTCCGATCCCGCCACGCTTCACCCAGATCCAGGAGCGTTGCTCCCGGGTTTTCGTTTCGATACGCGAGCGCCCGATCTCCGATCAAAAGCCGGGCCGCGCTCCGCTCTGAAAAAGGAACGTAGCTCGGACGGAAGCCGAGAAAAGTCTCCAAAAGCACCCGAAGCAGCAGGAAGGAAGATCGCGTATGGGGGTCGATGGCAATGGTGCGAATTTCGGAGAGCGGAGCCTCATGGGCAAGGATGACACTTTTCACCGGACCGTCAGCCACGATTCCAACGCCGTCCACTAGGGCAAACTCTTCGGACAAGGAGGCGCCCAACGGAGCAAGCGCTGCGTCCAACTCGCCCGAGCGAAGCCGGTCGGGCAGTTCCGCGGGCGGGAAGAACAAGACCTGCTTATCCAACCCGTAGATTAGGGGCTTGGCATTGAGATAAGGGGCACAGCCGATCCGAAAAGGGCTCATCTGCGTTGTGCTCATCGCCTTCTTTCTAGCCGATCGACCGCTTCTGGTTCAATCGTTCCTCCACGCAATTCCGCCTCTCCTGGCTTTAGCCCTGTTCCGCTCTCCAATCGACGATCCGCACCCGCACCCGCCTGCCCAGCGAGTCCCAGTCGAGGTGGCCCGCGATTTGAAATCGGCCCGCGATCACGCCGCTCACCGGGAGGTCGAACCCGAAGGCCTCGCGCCGGGCATCGCCGGAACGAAGAGAGATCCGGGTGCACCCTCGAGCTTGGATGGGCATCCCCTCTAAGAAAAGGCTGGGGAAGGCGAAGAGCGGCCGGGCATTCCCTGCCCCG
>JAQUAR010000303.1 GCA_028687155.1 Methylacidiphilaceae bacterium
GCCCGCAATCCCTATTTCCTAATCTATCCGGCTGCCGGACGGGGCGCGCTCCATGTCCAGTTTTGAATCTCGGGAAGGTCGTCGAGATGGCTCTTCACGTAGATGCTGTGTTCGGCCAGCTTCTGTTCGAAGAGATCGATGACCGGCTGGACGCGGGAGGCCAGGCGGGGTACGCGGCGAAGCGCTTCGATGGCTAGGTGATAACGGCTCATCCCATTGAGGACGACCATGTCGAAGGAAGTGGTGGTCGTTCCTTCCTCACGATAGCCCCGCACGTGAAAGCGCGCCGGGTTGGGTCGCCCATGCACGAGGTCGTGGACCATCCGCGGGTAGCCGTGAAAGGCGAAGATCACCTCTCTATCTTCGGTGAAGAGGTTAACGAAATCCTGGGGATCCATCCCATGCGGATGATAGGCGGGAGGGGACATGGTCATCAGGTCGACCACGTTCACGACGCGCACCCGCAGATCCGGGATGTGGGTCTGGAGCAGCCAGGCAGCGGCGATCGCTTCCAGGGTCGGGACGTCCCCGGCGCATCCGAGGACGATATCAGGGTCCCCCCCGTCGTTTCCGGCCCACGCCCAGACGGAGGCGCCGCGGCCGCAATGGGCCCGGGCCTCCTCGATGCTCAACCATTGGAGGGCGGGCTGCTTTTCGGCAATGATCAGGTTGACGTAGTGGCGGCTGCGCAGGCAGTGGTCGAGAGTCGAGAGGAGCGTATTCGTGTCGGGCGGAAGATAGATCCGAACGACGCCTCCCTTCTTATTGATCAGCGTATCGATGAATCCCGGCCCCTGGTGGGTATACCCGTCGTACTCCTGCCGCCAGACATGGGAGGTGAGCAGGTAGTTGAGGGAGGCGACGGGGTGGCGCCAGGGAATCTCCTTGTAGAGCTTGAGCCATTTGGCATGCTGGCTTGCCATCGAATCGAGCACGGTGGCAAACGCCTCGTAGGAGACCAGAAGGCCGTGTCTGCCGGTCCAGAGGTAGCCTTCGAGCCAGCCCTCGCAGGCATGCTCGCTTAAGATCTCCATGACCCTTCCGTCGGGAGAGATGTGGTCGTCTCCCGGCAGGACCTTGGAAACCAAGCAGCGGTCAGTCACCTCGAAGACCGCCCCCAGCCGGTTCGAATCGGTCTCGTCCGGGCAGAAGACGCGGAAGTTGTTCGGATTGCGTCGCATGACGTCGCGGACGAAGTTGCCCGCTACCCGCGTGGCTTCCGAGTTCACTGTCCCGCGCGGCTTGATCGAGATGGCATAGTTGGCGAAGTCGGGCAGATCGAGTTCGACCAGAAGCTTTCCGCCGTTGGCGTAGGGACTCGCTCCCATACGGAGATCCCCTTTCGGGGCCAGTGCTTCGAGGTCCGCGCGAAGACAGCCATTCTCCTCGAAGAGCTCTTCGGGCTTGTAGCTGCGGAGCCAGCTTTCGAGGAGTCGGAGGTGCTCGGGATTTTCGCGCGCATCCATCAAGGGCGAGCGATGGGCCCGGTAGGTGCCCTCCAGGGCAACGCCGTCCACTTCCTTCGGGCCGGTCCAGCCGTCGGGGGTTCGGAGGAGGATCAAGGGCCAACGGGGACGCCCCTTGAGGCCACTTTCCCGAGCCTCCTTTTGGAAGGAGCGGATCTGCTCGTAGGCCTGGTCGAGGGTTTGCGCGAACTCAGGGTGAACCTTGGAGGGATCGGAGCCGGCGACCGTCAGCACCTGGTAGCCGAAACCCGAAAAGAGCATGCGCAGCTCCTCATCCTCCATCCTGCCGAAGACTGTGGGGCCGGAGAGCTTGCCGTCGTTGAGATGGAGGATCGGCAGCACCGCCCCGTCCCGTTTCGGATTGAGGAAGTTGATCGACTGCCAGCTTCCGGAAAGAGGGCCGGTCTCCGCCTCGCCGTCGCTCACGACGGCCACCGCGATCAACTCGGGGTGGTCGAATACCGCTCCGAACGAATGGAGCAGGGAGTAGCCGAGCTCTCCCCCTTCGTGGATCGAACCCGGCGTCATCGCCGAAACGTGGCTCGGCACGCCTCCCGGCGAGGAAAACTGCCGGCAGAACCGACTGAGCCCCTCGAGGTTTTGAGGTATCTCGGGGAAAAATTCGGAATAGGTCCCCTCCAAGTAGACGTTGGCCAGGATGGCCGAGGCGCAGTGGCCTGGACCGGTGAGGAAGAGGAGCCGGGCGTTCGTGTCCTGGATCAGCCGGTTCAGGTGGACGTAGACGAGGTTGAGTCCCGGAGCGGATCCCCAATGGCCGCGAATGCGGGGCTTGAGATGCTCGGGCCGGAGCGGTGCCTGGAGAAGAGGATTCTCCTTGAGGTAGAATTGCGCTGCGGCCAGGTAGTTGGTTGCGCGCCAATAGGCGTCGAGCTTTTCTAGTCTTTCGGCGGAGAGCGGGTTCATGTGAGGCGGAATTCTCCTAGGCAAGGGTTGTCGTGGATACGCCGGGCACCGGCGCGTAACTCATCATGGCAAAAGGTCAGAGCCGATGACAAGCGAGATCCGCTTTACCAGGTCGTCCCCGCGCAAGCCGCAGGAGAACGCTTGGGCAATACGCAGGCTAACCGTTCTTCTTGCGCACCCGGGAGGAGGATTGCTTTCCGGGACCTTTCCGGGACTTGGCGGACGTTTTGCCGGTTCCCTTGGGCAGAAGGCGGGAGGCCCCCTTTGCAGATGGGGAAGCGGGGGCGCGCTTCTCGAAGGCAAAGCCGATCTTCCCACCTTCCTTGAGTTCCAGGAAGGCCGAGAAGCGTCGCTTGGTCTTTCGAGAGAGGAAGCCCGGGAGAAGCCCGGTCTTTCGCTCGCGGAGCAGCTGGGCGATCTCCTCGCGGGAAATCTCTCGGCTGAGG
>JAQUAR010000304.1 GCA_028687155.1 Methylacidiphilaceae bacterium
GGCGAGGCTCGATCGAAGCCACGCGCCCCTTCGGGATGTAGTAGACGGGTTGCGCCGAGATCTTCTTCTCCAAAGCTTGAAAGCGGGGAATGAGATCGGGGTTGTGGCGCAGGTAGCGGAACTCCTCCGGGTGCTCGCCCATGTAGTGGAGGGAATGGCCGGTCATTGGGACTCCGCCGAGCCGACGGGTCAGATCGATGACCAAGTCGCGGCGGGCGTTGTCCCGAATCCAATCCTCCAGATGGTGGAGGCGGGAGTAGTAGGTTCCGTCGCACCGACCTCCCCGATAGCGATCGATTTCGATCATGCGGAGAAGGTCATCCGGTTGATAGTCGCCCGTCTTTTCCCGCAACATCCGGGCAAACCCGAGGGCAATCTCAAAAAAGGTCCAACAATCCATCTCGTCCAGGTCGGCGGAGGGCGCCTCGACGTGATCGTCGATCTCCAAGGTCCAGTTCTTGTACGGGGTTCCCACCAACGCTAGGCCGACTCGAGCCGTGCGCTGGCCAATTGGTAGCTCCCGCCAGCCTTCCCGCTCCGCCTCGGCGACGAGTCGCGTGAAGATCGGCTTCCCTCGGAAGACGGTGGAGGGTGGGAGAGTCCCCGGCGCGGAGTCGGAGTGCGAGTCACCCCTTGCAGGGTCGAAAAAGCCCGGGAGAGTGACCGACAGAAGAAGCAAGAGAATCGCGACCGGTCGTCTCACCATGCGAAGCGAGAATATGTTATCGCTCGAAGGAACAAAAGAGCTTTGCGCAAATCCAGACCGCCCAATTCAGGTGAGGGTTATCGGCTCTCCCTTGGACGCTTGGCTTGCCGCCGCTTCCGAAGGGGCTTTCCCATAGCCGAAGAGCCCTTTTTCCCGAATCAGCTGGGCCGCCCGTACCGGCACATAGCTCTCCCAAGCGGGATCACCCGAACGGATGAGAGCCCCTACCTGCCGCGGCGAGAAGCTAGCGTCGGGAGGATTACGAGGGGAGAGGGTTTCGATCCGACCCGTTTCCTGCAAGTAGGCATAGAGATGGCCGAGCGGCCCTTCCAGGGCGAGCTGCTCCACCGTACGGAGCCCTCCATCCGACCGTTTTCGGGTGGGATAGACGTAGAGCTTCACGTTCTTCTTGAAGAGGCGGCCCATTGCTTCGAGGATGCCGCCTTCGACATACGAGTAGTAGCGTTCGCTGAAGAGCTGTTCCAAAAGGGGAATCCCGAGCACGACCCCGACTAGGCCTTCCGCATAGCGAGCGAGGTAGGAGCTGATTTCGTAAAATTCGGCATAGTTGGAAATCAGGACATGGTAGCCGATTGCGCAGAGGAGGTCGACGCGCTGGAGAAAGTCGCGCGAGTCGATCTTGCCATCGGGCAAGAGGAGGTTCTTGGTGGTGATTTCCAATAACTCGATCTTGGCGAAGCGCTCGATTGCGGGATCTTGAAGGAATTTCTCTCGCGCAAGCTGAAGCATATCCATGTGCATGTGGGTGACCGGAGCGAACTCGCCCCGTTCAATCAGCATCGATTTCCGGCGGAGGAGTTCGCCCGGCTGGTGCGGCTGCCCTGTCGGATCGAAGAGAATGACCCGTGACATTCCGAGCACGATGAGGTGGAGATTCAAGAGCCGATTGTCGCACTGTTCAAAGGCGGGTCCCCGTGCGCAAACCAGATCAATTTCCAGGCGCGCGGAATCGAGATTGTCCAACAGGGATTCGAGAAGACGATACGGGTCCGCCCATAAATAGCATATGCTATATAGTAAGTTTACGCCGACGACTCCTAGTGCCTCCTGCTGCCGCACTCGCTCGTTATCCAGGAGACGGATGTGAAGAATCACCTCGCTCGGCTTAGCCAAGGGCTCGTGCTGAAAGCGCACTCCCAGCCAGCCGTGACATTCGCTCCGGGGTTGAAACCCTCGAATGGCAACCGTGTCCGCAAAGACGAAGAAGCGGGTCTCGTCCCCCCGCTTTTGGCTTAGTCGCTCTAAGAGAAGATCATATTCATGGTCGAGCATGGCGGCGAGCCGACCCCGGGAGACATAACGTTCCGTCGGGCCGTAGATGGCGTCGCTGAAGGTCATGTCATAGGCGGACATCGACTTCGCCACGGTCCCGGCCGCCCCGCCCACGGTGAAGAACCAGCGCGCCACTTCTTGTCCGCCGCCGATTTCTGCAATCGTGCCATAGATCTTCTGATCTAGATTGGTCTCAAGCGCCTTCTCATGGGTGGTTAGAATGCGGTTGGGCATGATGAGCAGTAAACCAACGTCGGCATCGATCCACAACCCTTTCTTGCGAAGCCGAGGGATCTCAAGCTAGGGTCTTCCCGCGGCGGAAGATCGGAAGAGAAGACGGGAGAGGAAGGAGCGCATGATCTATCTGGAGGGTTCAGGCAAGGAGTTCGCAGGTCCACCTCTTTCGCTCGAGCAGCTGGATGCTGATCCCTTGCGGCAATTTTTTTCCTGGTACCAGGAGGCGCAACGCGTAGAGGCGGGTGATCCGACGGCGGTCGCCCTGGCTACCTCTTCCCGGGAAGGAAGGGTGCGGAGCCGCATGGTCCTGCTCAAGGCAATCGACGAGAGGAGCTTTCTCTTCTTTACCAATTACGGAAGCCGCAAAGGGAGGGACCTTTCGGAAAACCCCCAGGGCGCCTTCTCCTGCTTTTGGCCGGCGTTGATGCGGCAGGTCTGCGCTCGGGGCATCGTAGAAAAGACGGCGCTCGAAGAGTCCGCCGCCTATTTTGAGAGTCGACCCGTTTTGAGCCGCCTCTCCGCCTGGGCTTCTCCACAAAGCGAGCCGATCCCGGCCGAGCGCGCCTTCCTGGAAAACCGCCTCC
>JAQUAR010000023.1 GCA_028687155.1 Methylacidiphilaceae bacterium
CCCTGACCCGGGAGGCCCGGGAAAAGCAGGGTCCTGCCGTCACGACCGACGGTCAACAGGTGCGGATCTCGGCGAATGTAGAGCTTCCGGAGGATCTGCCGCTCATCCGGGAGAACGGAGCCGACGGGGTTGGGCTCTACCGAACCGAGTTTCTCTTCCTTCGATCCGAGAAGGGGCCCTCCGAAGAAGAGCAGCTTGCCCTCTATCGGGAGGCCGCGGAATGGGCGAAGCCGCATCGGCTCGTGATCCGCACGCTCGACGTGGGCGGAGACAAGGTCCTCCCGTGGCTCACCGTGAGGCCGTTGGAAACAAACCCTTTTCTCGGAATCCGGGGGATCCGTCTTTCGCTGCAACGACAAGAAGTGTTTCGCACGCAGCTTCGCGCGATTCTCCGTGCGTCGACCCAAGGGAATGTGGCTCTCATGTTTCCGATGGTGACCGACGTGAGCGAATTCCGCCGCGCCCGCGATCTGTTGGGGAACGTACGGCAGGAGTTGGAGGCGGAAGGGCAGCGGCTGGATCACGTGCCTTGCGGAGTGATGATCGAAACGCCGGCTGCGGCTCTCATGGCGGATCTGCTTGCCGAGGAAGCGGATTTTTTTAGCATCGGAACCAACGACTTGGAGCAGTACACGCTAGCCGTCGATCGGCTCAATGACCGGGTTTCCTCCCTCTATCCGAGCCCGCATACGGCTGTGCTTCGGCTGATTCAGGGCGTTGTCGCGGAGGCAAGGAAGCGCGGGCGCCCGGTGGGCGTCTGTGGGGAAATGGCAAGCAATCTTGCCCTGCTGCCTTTTTTTGTTGCGCTCGGCGTGGAAGATCTGAGTATGGGCTCCGTCCTCATTCCTCGAGTGAAGACGGCCATCCGACGCATCCGTGCCGCAGACGCCCGCGAGGGGGTGAATGCCGCACTCTTGCGGAAAGAGGCCCCTGAAGTGCTGGAAGGGTTAAACCGGCTGGCGGAGCACTTTTATCCCGAGTTGCTCGCTCCATAGAAAGGGAGGACGATGCGTATATTGATTCTAGCGGCAGGATATGCAACCCGGCTCTATCCCCTCACTCTCCATCAACCCAAGCCCCTGCTCCCCGTGGGGGGGCGGCCCATCCTCGAGCATATCCTCGATCGGGTCTCTTCCCTGGAGGAGCCGGCGGATTGCGCCGTCGTCACCAACCACCGCTTTGCAGAGACTTTCGCGGCATGGGGGAAGCAGTACCGCGCCATCCGTCCCGACCTCCATCTCAAGATCATCGATGACGGATCGACTTCCGAAACCGATCGTCTGGGCGCCCTCGGCGATCTCGCCTTCGTAATCGAGCAGGAGCGGATTTCCGAAGATCTCCTCGTGATCGCGGGAGACAATCTTTTCGATGCGCCTCTCTCCGATTTCGTCGCCTACGGACGGCGCATCGGCAAGCCCATCGTCGCTGTTTACGACGTGGGCGATCTGGAGGCGATCCGCCGCTACAACAACATCCGGCTGGATGAAGAGGGACGCGTTGTCTTCTTCGAGGAGAAGCCGAAACATCCCGAAGGAACCCTCACGGCGATCGCCCTCTACTACTTTCCTTCGGAAACCCTGGGTCATCTGCGTCAATACCTTGCGGAAGGAGAGAGTCGGGATCAGCCCGGACGATTCATCGAATGGCTCTGCCGGCGTTATCCTGTCTTTTCGTGGCGGCTCTCGGGGAGATGGTTCGACATCGGCGACTTCCAGATGCTCGAGACAGCCAACCGCTCTTTTGCGGAGGATTAGTCGGCGGAACATGGCCGAGGCTTCGAGAATGGGTTGGCGGCGCTTCGCCGAACTTTGCTACGAAGGGTTCCGTTACCGGGTCCGCTCGAACCGGCTATCCGTCTCCTTTTCCTTCCGGCTGGGGGATTCGTTGGTGTTTCGCCCGCGCAGCTCTTTTCCGATTACTCCCCCTCTGCCAGCCAAGGAGGTCTTGGATCTGCTCGTTTTTTCCCTGGGGCTGATCGAGCTCGTGAGCTACTGGAAGGCGGCTTGTCCATCGCGGATCCGTGTCGAA
Source organism: Methylacidiphilaceae bacterium (assembly GCA_028687155.1). Taxonomy (GTDB): domain Bacteria; phylum Verrucomicrobiota; class Verrucomicrobiia; order Methylacidiphilales; family Methylacidiphilaceae; genus Methylacidimicrobium. The sequence goes on from JAQUAR010000023.1 coordinate 2,029, forward strand.
GCAGGATACTTGTCGGACGAGCAGATCGCCTGGTGGAAGCGGCTCTACTTCCGGGGACTTGGCGAGTTCTTCTATCGCAACGGTATCCTTGTCACCGAAGAAGAGTTCGCGGAGATCCGCGCTTCGGGGCCACGCTATGCTCCCTTCCTCCGGCGCGATGGCATCGGAACCCTCGTGCCGGTGGGTGGCGGAAAGGATTCGTTTGTGACCCTCGACCTGCTGCGTTCCCGTGAACAGGAGCTGGTGACCCCCTTTCTTCTCAACTCGTCCTGGGAGCAGCGGAACACGGTTGCTTTCTTTGGATTCGGGAGCTCGCGCACGGCGGGAGCGAGGCGCACGATCGACCCCTTGCTCTTGGAGATGAACCGGCAAGGGTTTTGGAACGGGCATACGCCCTTTTCCGCTCTCTTGGCTTTTGCCGCGCTCTTGACGGCTGTCACCCTCGGCAAACAATGGATCGTGCTTTCCAACGAAGCGAGCGCCGACGAGCCGACTGTTTTCGGAACCGAGATCAATCACCAGTATTCGAAGAGCTTCGCCTTCGAGCGCGACTTCGCGGAATACACGGCTCGCTGGGTGACGCCGAGCGTGGGCTACTTCAGTCTCTTGCGTCCGTGGAACGAGCTGCAGATCGCCGAACGCTTTGCGCGCATTCCCGGAGCGCTCGATCGTTTCCGGAGCTGCAGCTCTCCTGGCCGGAACTGGTGCGGCCGCTGTGCAAAATGTCTCTTTGTCGCGCTCATTCTCTCCCCTTTCGTCGAGAAGCGGTGGCTCGACAAGCTCTTCGGCCGTGAGCTGCTCGAGGATTCCTCCCTCGCGCCGCTCTTCCTCTCTCTTTTGGGCGGAGAGGGAAGCAAGCCGTTTGCCTGCGTGGGAACGACCGCCGAGTCCCGGGCGGCGGCAGCAGCACTCATGCGCCAGCCCCGGCCCCCTCTTCTGGTGAGGCTGGCGAAGGAGCGCGGACTTCTGGAGGCTGGCGTTCCTTCGATGGAGGAGCTATTGAGTTCTTGGAATCCCCATCACGCGGTCCCGCCCGAGTTCCTCCCCCTGCTCCACGCCTCCGGAACCGTTCCGGTCTCCCCATGAGTGCGAATCTCGAGCTTGTCCGATTTCTTGAGGGCAAAAAGATCCTCGTCTGGGGCTTGGGCCGGGAGGGAAAGGCGACCATCGACCTCCTTCATCGCTATCTTCCGGGTCAGCCGTTCGCCGTTGCGGATCGGAGTCCGGAGGCTTTGGAAGCGGCGGAACTCGCTACATTCCGCGTGGACCGGTATGAAGAGGCCGAGGCGTTGCGTCGGCTGCCGGAATTCGACCTCATCCTGAAGGCGCCCGGGATTCCGACGCGCCATCTCGCCCTGGACGGCGAGGCGGCCAAGGTGAACTGCCAGACCGGTCTCTTCCTCCGATTCGCGCCCTGCCCGGTGATCGGCGTCACGGGAACCAAGGGGAAGAGCACGACGGCATCCCTCTTGGCGCACATCTGCCGGAGCGCGGGACGAAAGACCTTTCTGGTTGGCAACATCGGCATTCCGCCGTTTGCGGTCTGGGGCGATCTCGATCCCGGATCGATCGTGGTCTGCGAACTCTCCTCCTATCAGCTCGAGTTCGCCCAGAGCTCTCCGCAGATCGCTCTTTGGACCAACCTCTACCCCGAGCACCTCGACTTTCACGGGAGCTTCGCCGCCTACGCGCGGGCCAAAAGCGCAATCGCCCGCTGGCAATCCGCAGAGGATGTCCTGATCTACTCCGCCGCCGACCCGGCCCTGGCGGATCGCCTCCAAAAGGAAGGGGATACGGGTGCGGGCAGGCGCATCCCTTATCGCGGGCCGACGGATCTGCCGATGATCGATTTTTCCCGCTTCCAGCCACTGGGTGAGCACAATCGGAAGAATGCGGCTGCCGCCCTCTTGGCTGCGAATGTCTTAGGGATTGAGGAAAGCGCCATGCAGGAGGCGATCGACTCCTTCTCTCCGTTGCCCCATCGCCTGGAGCCTGCGGGCCTGGTTGGGGAGATTTCGTTTTACAACGACTCGATCTCCACCGTGCCTGAGTCCGCCCTGGTGGCGCTTGCGGCTCTTCCGAACGCCCGGACACTCATCGTGGGTGGACAAGATCGAGGGCTGCTGCTCGAAGGCTTCGCCCGCTCTCTGGCGAAGGTCAGATCCCTGCAGACGATCATTCTGCTTCCGGAGACCGGCTCCCGCCTCGGGGAGCTCCTCCGGAGAGCCGATCCCCCTTTTGCCGGGACCCTGCGCTTCGCGGAGACGCTGGAAGCCGCGGTTCGCATGGCCCTCGTCGACACTCCACAGGGGGCAAGCTGCCTCTTCTCGCCCGCCGCTCCCAGCTACAACGCCTTTCGCAACTTCGAGGAGCGGGGAAGCCATTTTATGGCGCTGATTCGCCGAGCTCGACAGGAAACCGAAAGAACCACTGGGACGGATATCTCGGCAGCTTGTTTGGCAGAGCGAATGGGCAGGCAGGGATTCGAACCCTGAACCAAGTGCTTAAAAGGCACCTGCTCTGCCGTTGAGCTACCTGCCCGGCGGTAAGCTACTCAAGCAGAGAGGTCGCTCCAAGTGAAAAGCGCAGCTCGCTTTGTCGCGCATCGGGAAGAAAGCCGCTTTGCGGCGGCCCGTAAACCGAGTAGGATGAGAAACCTTTTTCTCTTATGAAAAACCAAGACCATGGAACGCTTCTCGTTGACTGCCAGAGCCAGCAGGATCACCGGCGCATCCGGATCGACCGCGTTGGCGTCAAGGGACTGCGCCATCCGATCGAGGTTCGAGATCGGAGCTTTGCGACGCAGTCGACGGTGGCGACGGTCAGCCTTCTCGTGGACCTGCCCCATCATTTCAAAGGAACCCACATGAGCCGTTTCGTCGAGGTGCTCAATGCGCATGGGCGGCTCATTCACGTCAAGAACCTCTTTTCCATCGTCCATGCGCTCCAAAAGCGGCTCGATGCCGAGGTGGCCCACTTGATCATGGAGTTTCCCTATTTTCTCGAAAAGAAGGCCCCCGCGACCGGGGCCGAGGGGCTGGTCGACTACCAGGTGCGATTTGAAGCCGCCGCCTGTGGTGCCGAGACCGATTTCGTCATGACCGCGATCATTCCGGTGACGACGCTCTGCCCCTGTTCGAAGGCGATCAGCGATCGCGGTGCTCACAACCAGCGCGGATACGTGACCGCCTCGATCCGGTCGAGCGAGCCGATCTGGATCGAGGAGCTGATCGAAATCGTGGAGAGCTCGGCGAGCAGCCCCATCTATTCGCTCCTCAAGCGTCCCGACGAGAAGTTCGTCACCGAACAGGCCTACGACCATCCGGTCTTTGTGGAAGACTTGGTGCGCAATGTCGCGGTCCGCTTGAACGCCCATTGCGACGTCCTCTGGTATCGAGTCGAGGCCGAGAACATGGAGAGCATCCATAATCACGCGGCTTACGCCTTGGTGGAGAAGCATTCCGGCGATAACGGTGGAAGTTGACCTTCCCCAACCGGGGAGGACCTCTGTACGGTTGCAAATCGCGATGGATCGGTTAAGATCCATTGATTAGCGCGGGGAGCCGGAAACGGCTGAGAGGCGATTCCTCGAATGGGCGACGTGCAGGACACGCCGTCAAGGGAATGGCGACCCGAAGAACCTGATCCGGGTAATGCCGGCGGAGGGAGCGGACTGGTGGCAGTTCGCCGCATCAGGATTCGGTTTCGGCTCCTTCCGTGTCGGCTAGGGAGAACATTATGACACCGAGTCAGCGATCCGAAGGGTCGCCTCTTCTCAATTCAGAAGCGTTGCTCTCCTATTTCCCGCAGTCGGAGCGCATCTACGTCTGCGGAGCGAATCCCGGCGTGCGGGTCCCCTTCCGGGAAGTGAGACAGGAACCGACTCGCTTGGCAAACGGAGACCGGGAACCCAACCCCAACGTCCGTTTCTACGACACGTCCGGACCTTATATGGATCCGGAGGCGGCGCCGGAGAGCGGAAAGGGCCTTCCCGCGATCCGGCTTCCTTGGATCGAAGCCCGCGCGGACAGCGAACCCTACGATGGCCGTGCTTCTGAGCCGATCGACGACGGCTATCTTTCCTGGACCCATAAGGAAAGGGAGGAGCATCGCAACGGGATCTCCTCCGGAACGCCCCCTCCTTCCTTTTCCCGACAGCCGCGGCGGGCGAAGGGGAGCGCCGTCACCCAGTTGGCTTACGCGCGGCGAGGGATCGTGACTCCTGAGATGGAGTTTGTCGCGATCCGGGAGAACTTGGGACGCGAAAACCGCGCCTCCGAACTATTCGACCGTGAGGCGATCTCCTTCCAGTTGCCCGGGGCTCCGCTGGGAGCGCGCATTCCACGGTCGATTACCCCCGAGTTTGTTCGGGACGAGATTGCGGCCGGCCGGGCCATCCTGCCTGCCAACATCAATCATCCGGAGAGCGAGCCGATGATCATTGGGCGGAACTTCCGGGTGAAGATCAATGCCAACATCGGCAACTCGGCGATCGGCTCCTCCATCGAGGAAGAGGTCGAAAAGCTCGTCTGGGCGATTCTCTGGGGAGCGGATACGGTCATGGACCTTTCGACCGGAAAGAATATTCACCGGATCCGGGAGTCGATCCTCCGGTCGAGCCCTGTACCCATCGGCACCGTGCCGATCTACCAAGCCCTCGAAAAGGCGGGTGGGAGGCCCGAGGATCTGTCGTGGGAAATTTATCGGGATACCCTGATCGAGCAGGCCGAACAGGGAGTCGACTACTTTACGATCCACGCCGGGGTTCTCCTTCGCTATGTGCCGCTCACGGCGCGACGCCGCTGCGGGATCGTCAGCCGGGGAGGCTCGATCTTGGCCAAGTGGTGCCTCGCCCATCACGAGGAGAACTTCCTCTACACCCATTTCGAGGAGATCTGCTCCATTCTGCGGGCCTACGATGTGAGCGTCTCACTCGGAGAAGGCCTGCGGCCGGGAGCCATTGCCGACGCCAACGACCAAGCGCAGATTGCCGAGCTCAAGACCCTTGGGGAGTTGACCCGGATCGCCTGGAAGCAGGATGTGCAGGTGATGATCGAGGGACCGGGCCATATTCCGCTTCAGCTGATCCAGGAAAACATGGATTTGGAGCTGCGCCACTGCTGGGAAGCTCCCTTTTACACGCTTGGGCCGCTCACCACCGATGTTGCGCCCGGCTACGACCATATCACGAGCGCCATTGGCGCGGCGCTGATCGGCTGGCAAGGGTGCGCCATGCTCTGCTACGTCACGCCGAAGGAGCATTTAGGGCTTCCCACGCGCGACGATGTGCGTGCCGGAGTTGTTGCCTACAGGATCGCTGCCCATGCGGCCGATCTGGCGAAAGGCTTCCCAGGGGTTCAGGAGTGGGACAATGCCCTGAGCAAGGCGCGGTTCGAGTTCCGCTGGAACGACCAGTTTGCCCTTTCCTTGGACCCGGCCATGGCCCGTTCGCTCCACGACGAGGCTCTGCCGCAGGAAGCCGCCAAGAACGCCCACTTTTGCTCGATGTGTGGACCCCAGTTTTGTTCGATGAAGATCACAGAGGATGTGCGTAACTACGCGAAGGAGCAGAAGATCTCTCCGGAAGCCGCGCTGGCGCAAGGATTGCAGCAGAAGGCGGATGAGTTCCGGAAGAGCGGAGCCGATATCTACCGTCGCAATCATCAAGTTGACGGATCGGCATCCTAATGTAGCGTTAGCAGCAGCGCCGACCTCAATGCGGCATCGAACATCGGTGCGCGCCGTGCGCGCTCTATCGGTTCGGTGTTCCAGGGCAAGGCGGCGGTCCTTGCCGGACTCGTGCGCGAGTTCGGGGAGGGACGGATGCGGGCCTATGGCCCACGTCGAACCGGGCGCAGGGGTGCCCCCGCCGACCCACGCCAGACCAATCCCTACTTTAGTGGGGTGCCGCCGAACGTGGTGAGGTCATCCGAACGCGGTGAGGCGTCCATGAAATCAGGAATGGCACCAGCCCTAGTGGCTGTGTGAACCAAATGGATAGTACCCTCTACCGTTGACTCCGCCTCGCGGACGGGAACCGAATAAGGTTGAAAATGGCTCTCCGCGGCGCTAAGGTCCTGCGGACGGGGTTCTGGAAAGAGGCAGGCCGATCGAGGATGCATGCCCTCTCCCTCTGCGACCGCCGGCCCTTGTCGCTATGACTACTCTGCCGCTTCGCGCGGATCGTTCTCGGAAAATGGATGGCGCGGCGCTGGCCTACAGCAGTTCCTTAGTCGAGGAATATTATGCCAGATGGGCTCAGGACCCCGATTCCGTCGATTCAAGCTGGCGTGCCCTCTTCCAGGATTCGGCCCGCCGAGCCGTGTCCCAGCTGGCTGGCAGCTCTCTGGCCAAGCAGCGCGGGGTCTACGAACTGATCTTTGCTTATCGCACCCTGGGCCATTTCGTCGCAAATCTCGATCCCCTCGGTTTCAATCGATTTGCCTTCGACGAATTGGAGCTCGAACGGTTCGGATTGGGCACGGAGGATTTGGAGACCGAGTTCGATTCGGCTTCGCTGGCGGGCGGAGGAGCGCGGTCGTTGCGGAACATTCTCGAGATTCTTCGGGCGACCTTTTGTGGGACTCTTGCGGTCGAGTTCATGCATATGCAGTCCTTCGCCCAAAGGCGGTGGATTGCCGAGCGGCTGGAGGGAACCGCCCTTGCGAAGGTCTTCTCAGGCGAAGAGCGGCGGCGTATCCTGCAAGCGATCCTGCGGGCGGAGGAATTCGAGTCTTTCCTCCATACCCGGTACGTGGGCCAGAAGCGCTTTTCTTTGGAAGGCAACGAGACGCTGATTCCGATGCTCGAAGCGGTGGTCGAAGCCTGCCCGCTTCACGGAGTCGACCGCATCGTGATGGGGATGGCGCATCGCGGCAGGCTCAATGTCCTCGCCAACGTCCTCCAGCAGGATTTCAAGACGATTTTCGACGAGTTCTCGGAGAACTACTTTCCGGAAGGAGTCTTGGGCGACGGCGACGTCCGCTACCACCTGGGTTTTGAAGCGGTGCGCAAGACTTCTTCGGGAGTGGTCGTCACCATTGGGCTCGCTCCTAATCCAAGCCACCTGGAAATGGTTGATCCCGTGGTGGAGGGCAAGGCACGGGCCTGGGAGCGGAGATTGGGAGACACGGTGGAGCGTCGCAAAGTTCTTCCTCTCTTGATCCACGGCGATGCCTCCTTCATGGGGCAGGGGATCGTGCAGGAGACGCTCAACCTCTCCCAGCTCCAAGGCTATCGGACGGGGGGTACGGTCCATGTCGTGATCAACAATCAGATCGGCTTCACCACCTTGCCCCAAGACGCCCGGTCGACCCATCACTGCACCGGGGTCGCCCGGATGCTCGGGATCCCCATCTTTCACGTCAATGGCGATGATCCGATCTCCGCGGTCTTCGCGATCCAGCTCGCCCTCGAATACCGCCAGCTCTTTGAACGGGATGTGGTTGTCGATCTCTTCGGCTACCGGCGGCACGGACACAATGAGGGAGATGAGCCGAGCTTCACGCAGCCTACTCTCTATCAGGAAATCGCCGCGCATCCCAAAATCCGCGAGGTCTTTCTCGACCGTCTTATCGCCTCTGGAGAGATGACCCGGGAGGAGGCCCTGTCCTATCGGAAGGCGTTCGTGGCGGAGCTTGCGGCGGACATGGCGCAGTCCAGGCAGTCTGCGACCCAAGCCAAGGCGAAGCTGCGGGAGAGGCTTTCTTGTCCGCGCCTTCTGGAGCGGGTCCAGACAGCGGTTCCAAGCGAAGAGCTGCTTGCGATTGGCCGGGCGATCACGCAAGAGCCCGCAGGCTTTACTCTTAACCCCAAGATCGCCCGGATGCTCCAGGATCGCCGGGTAGCGATCGAAGGCCGTGCGCCCATTCTCTGGCCTTTGGCCGAGGCGCTCGCCTTCGGCTCTCTGCTTCGGGAAGGGATTCCGGTCCGCCTCTCCGGCCAGGATAGCCGCCGGGGCACCTTCAGCCAGCGACACGGCGTTCTTTACGATATCCATTCCCGCGAGAGGTACGTGCCGCTCGAGCATGTCAGCCCCGGCCAAGCGATCTTCTGCATCTACAATAGCCCGCTCTCCGAGAATGCCGTGCTTGGGTTTGACTTCGGCTATTCGCTCGACTATCCCGAAGCCCTTATTCTTTGGGAGGCGCAGTACGGCGATTTTGCCAACGGGGCCCAGGGGGTGATCGATCAATATCTGGCGAGCTCGGAATCGAAGTGGGGCACGGTTTCCAATCTGGTCGTCCTCCTTCCCCACGGATACGAGGGCCAGGGACCGGAGCATTCCACCGCCCGCATCGAGCGATTCCTCCTGCTCTGTGCGGAAGACAATCTGGTCGTGGCGCAATGCTCGACCCCGGCGAACTACTTTCATCTTCTTCGTCGCCAGGCTCTTCGGGGCTTCGTGAAGCCGCTTGTGCTCTTCACCCCGAAAAGTCTTTTGCGCGACCCGCGCTGCTCTTCGCCGATCGCCGATTTCTCCGAAGGCGGCTTCGAGGAGATTCTTCCCGATCCCCTCCGGCCGGAAGGCGCGCGACGGGTGCTCCTCTGTTCCGGCAAGATCTACTACGATCTCGCTGCCCATCGGGAAAAACTGGGAGAGACCGAGACCGCCATCCTTCGGGTCGAGCAGTTCTATCCGTTCCACCAAGGAAAGCTTTCGCGCTTGCTCTCCGCCCACCGCGCCGAAGAGGTGATCTGGTGCCAGGAAGAGCCTGAGAACATGGGGGGATGGTTTTACATCGAAAGACGGCTGCGAGCGCTCCTTGGCCGAGAGATCCAGTATGTGGGTCGAGAGGCGGCGGCAAGCACGGCTGCGGGGAGTCTCGGCGTCCACCGGTTGGAACAGGAGCGGATTTGCCGGCAGGCGTTCGGAGCACCATAGGGGGCGAAATGTCAGTCGAGGTGAAAATGCCCTTTCTGGGCGAGTCGATCCAGGGCGGTATCCTGGGAAAGTGGCTCAAGGCCAAGGGAGATCGTGTCGAGCCGGGGGATGCACTCGGAGAGATCGAAACCGAAAAGATCACCTCGGAGATTTATGCCGAGGTTGCTGGCTCTTTTATCCCCCTTGTCGATCCCGGGACGCAGGTCGAGGTGGGGCAAGTCGTGGCTCGAATCGAGGAGGGTCAAGAGGCGCAGAGGGCGATCAGCCCGCCTGCGGCGCCAGCTGGTCAACCACAGCCTATGTCCGCCGAGGCACGCCCCGCTCCCGCGGAACCGGCGAGCCCGACGGAAGCCGGGAGGGAAGAGGAGAAGCTCCGACCCCTCCCGTCCGGCCCATCCCGGTCGATC
>JAQUAR010000305.1 GCA_028687155.1 Methylacidiphilaceae bacterium
AGGATCGCCTTTCCCAGAGGCACGGTCGTCTTCACTCCTTCCAAGATCAGCTCGTCCAGGGCTCGTCCTAAGCGCGCCAACGCCTCTTCCCGTGTCTGACCGGAGGCGATGACTTTTGCGAGCAGCGAGTCGTAGTAGGGAGGGATCGTCGCACCGAGATACAGGTGGGAGTCGACGCGGACTCCCGGTCCGCCGGGAAACTGAAGCGCCTCGACCCTCCCTGGGGAAGGACGAAAATCTTTCCAGACATCCTCGGCATTGATTCGCATCTCCACCGCATGTTGCACAGGCTCTCGGCCATCCCAACTCCGGTCGAGCGGATAACCCGCTGCAACCTTGATCTGCTCTTTGACCAGATCGATCGCGTAAGCCTGCTCGGTGACAGGATGCTCCACTTGGATGCGTGCGTTCATCTCGATGAAGTAGAAAGCGCCGCTCCCATCGACGAGAAATTCGACGGTGCCCATATTTTCGTAATGAATCGATTCGGCCAAGCGGACGGCCGCTCGCCCCATCTTCTTGCGCAGTCCGGCATCCAGGATCGGAGAAGGCGATTCCTCCAAGAGCTTTTGATTCTTCCTCTGGATCGAGCAGTCCCTTTCTCCAAGATGGAGGACCCGTCCCCGCTGATCCCCGACGATTTGAATCTCCACGTGATGGGGGTCTTCGATCAGCTTTTCCACGTAAAGGCCGCCTTCTCCAAACGCCTTTTCCGCCTCGACGCGCGCGGCATGAAACCCTTGCACCAAGCTCACGTCGTTATGGGCCACGCGCATCCCCTTTCCACCTCCCCCAGCCACGGCCTTCAAGACGACCGGGAACCCAATCCGACGAGCCGCCTTCAAGGCTTCTTGCTCGTTCTCCACAATCCCTTCGCTCCCTGCCGGAACAGGAACCCCGATCTTTCGCGCATGAAAGCGAGCCTGGACTTTGTCGCCTACCTTGGCGATAGCGGAAGAGGAGGGCCCAATGAACTTGATATTACAACTGGAGCATATTTCGGCGAAGTTCGCATTTTCGGCGAGGAAACCATAGCCGGGGTGGATGGCGTCAACGTCGCCGATCTCTGCAGCACTGATGATTCTGTCGGCACGCAGGTAGCTCGACACCGCCGGCCCGGAGCCGATGCAGATCGCTTCGTCTGCCATTCGGACCGCTAAGGAATCTCGATCCGCATCCGAGTAGACCGCCAAGACTTTGACGCCGAGTTCGCGACAAGCCCGGATGATCCGGACGGCGATCTCCCCTCGATTCGCGATGAGGACCTTGCTAAACATCCCTTGCGCCCCTCCGCGCATTCCGTTTAGGCTCCGGATCGAATCCTTCCGATCTTTCCGCCCGGAATGAACTGATCTCTGCCGGGAAACGCACCCGACGTCTCCCTCCGCAATCAGTGCAAAGGTTCACCCAACTGGTATCGCACAAACCGACGGATCACGATGTTTTCTCCAAGCTGGCCGATCTTTGCCGCCAGCACATCGCGCACCGTAGCGTTCTGATCCTTGATGAAGGTCTGCTCCAGGAGACAGTTCGTCGCAAAATGCTTTTCCAGCCTCCCCGCGACAATTTTATCCAGGATCGCCTGAGGCTTGCCGACGCTCTCCTTCACGATCGCCTGGCGTACGCGCTCCACATCCGCCGCCGGAACCTGATCACGAGTGATATACTGAGGGTTTGCCGCAGCAATCTGGAGGGTGAGATCCTTTACCAGCTCCCGAAAAAGTGCATTTCGGGCTACGAAATCGGTTTCGCAATTCACCTCGACAAGGACGCCTACCTTATCGCCCACGTGAATATAGGATGCGATGACGCCCTCGGGCGTTTCCCGGGCCGACTTCTTTTGAGCTTTGGCCACTCCCCGTTTCCAAAGCCACTTTTCGGCTTCCTCCAGGACTCCGCCCGACTGCTCGATCGCCCGCTTGCAGTCCATGACGCCCGCCCCGGTCTTCTCCCGAAGCTCTTTGATTTGCTCCAGCCCGATCGGTTCTTTCATGTTTCCGCAACCCCTTTCCGGCCCCCTACGTGCCGGACTCCCTTCCCCCTCTAAGCCCCTACGTCAAGGCGGCGCCCGCGGCCGCCACGGGGGATGGCGCCTGCGAAGCCGGTTCTTCGCTGAAAACCCCCTCGTCCGTAGTGGGGGCGGGGCTCCATCCCAGTCTCGTCTTCCCCTCGATGATCGACTGGTTGAGCTCCCGGAGAATCAGGCGAACCGAACGGATGGAGTCATCGTTGGCCGGAATCGGGAAGTCAATCCCCTCGGGATCGGCGTTCGTATCCACGATCGCCACGATGGGAATTCGCAGCTTCCTGGCTTCGGAGATCGCAATCTCCTCCCGCACAACATCCACCACGATCAACGCTTCGGGACTTTTCTCCATTCCTCGGATTCCCCAGAGATGCCGACGAAGCTTCCCATACTCCCGACGGAGAACGGCAACCTCCTTTTTTGGCATCCGATCCATTAGGCCCTTTTCCTCAAGATGGTCGATCCATCGCATCCGCTCCACCGATTTTCGGATGGTAACCAGGTTGGTAAGCGTGCCGCCAAGCCAACGGTGGCTGACGTAAAAAGATTCGCTTGCCGCTGCGCACTCCTCGACGGTCGGCGCCGCTTGTCGTTTGCAACCCACAAAAAGCATCTTACCGCCCTCTCCCGACAGCTTCTCCAGAAAGCGCGATGCGTTTTCCAGTTGCTGCCTCGTCTTTTCCGGATCGATCCAATGGATCCCACCCCGCGACCCAGCGAGATACCGCTTCATCCGAGGATGCCACTTGTCGGTTCGATGTCCGAAGTGCACTCCGGCCTCA
>JAQUAR010000306.1 GCA_028687155.1 Methylacidiphilaceae bacterium
TGCGTCAGCATGAGCGGGGCACACTTCGCCGAAGGGACGATCAGCGCCTCCCGCATGCGCCGGGCGGAACTGGAAGCTCTTCGCGAACTGGAGCCGATTGCAGCGACCTACCGGTCCGCGGGATGGAAAAAGGCCATAGGCTCCTCCGGAACGATTCTTGGCATTTTTGGCGTTGTCCAGGCACAAGGATGGTCGACGCACGGCATCACCGCCGCTGCCCTTAAAAAGGTGGAGAAGGCTCTGGTGGAGGCGGGCAGGGTGGACAAGCTCCCCTTTGGGGGTCTCGAGGAAGAGAGAAGGCTTGTTCTCCCCGGGGGGGTGGCAATCCTCATTGCGCTTTTCCAAGCGCTCGGCATCGATGTGCTGGAAGTTTCGCACAGCGCTCTCCGGGAAGGCCTGCTCTACGATCTGCTGGGCAGGAACTCGGAGGCCGATTCCCGGGAGACGACGGTGCGGAATCTAGCCGAGCAATTCCGCATCGATCCGCAGCAAGCCCATCGCGTGCAAAAGATGGCTTTGAATCTCTTTGAGCAGGTAACCGCGCTCTATCGATTCACGAAAGAAGACCGCCATTTCTTGTCCTGGGCAGCGCTTCTCCATGAAATTGGGCTTTTTATCGCTTATACCCAATACCATAAGCACGGCGCCTACGTTCTGAGCCACCTCGATATGCCGGGCTTTTCCCTCGGGGATCAGCAACGGCTGGCCTTTCTGGTCCGGAGTCATCGCCGGAAGTATCCTGGACAAGAGCTACTTCTGCTTCGGGAGGCAGATCGGAATTCCACGTTTTACCTGAGCGTCCTGTTGCGGATTGCGATCGTTTTGGCGCGAGGTCGGCAAGATCCTCTTCTCTCGGAGATTGGGGTGGAGGGAGGAGAACGCCGTTGGAATCTTCGGTTCCCGCCGAACTGGCTGACGGAGCACCCGCTGACGAAGGCCGACCTGGAAGCGGAAGCAGCTTACTTGGAGCCGCTCGGATTCCGATTACGCTTCGACTGAAGGCTCTTCGCCTTTCTTGGAAAGCTCTCCGGTCCACCACTGGAGATATCGTTCTTCGACCTGCTCCGGACAGAGCGCGACCATTTCCGGACAGTCGTAGCTATGATTGTGGCTCACAACGGATTGTAATTCATTCCACCGCTCTTTTGCGCTCTTCACCAGTAAAAGGACTTCGTCGGCCTCTTCCCGCTTGCCCTGCCACCAGTAAAAGGAGCGGACTCCCGATAAGAGGTTGACGCAGGACGCGACTCGAGCCTCCAAAAGGGCCCGTGCGAGCCGCGTTCCCTCCTCGGAGGATGAGGCGGTGATGAGAACTAGGAGCGGCTTCATCGAGTAACCTCCTCTTGGTCTTCACTGGTCCCTCGTTCGATCCACCCTCCCCCGAGCAAGAGGTCATCGACGTAGCAGACGGCTGCCTGGCCTGGAGCAACGCCCGCTTGAGGAGAGTCGAAATCCAGTCGGGCTCGCTCCTTGGAAAGGATGGTGAGCCGAGCCGGGGAAGGGGGGTAGTTGTATCTCACCTTGACGGTTACCGAAAGGGGAGTCGTCGTCGGCTGCTGCTGCCAGTTCGTCTCGCTTAAGAAACAGTGTGTCTGGTGGAGGGCCTCCCAGGGGCCCACGACGATGCGTTGCTGGGCAGGATCGATCGTGAGCACGTAGAGGGGTTTCCCTTGGCCTCCGGGAATGCCGCGCCGCTGGCCGACAGTGTAAAATTCGATTCCCCGATGACGGCCGATGGTCCGACCGGAGAGGTCGACGATCTGTCCGGCGTCGGCCTTTCCCTCGCCGATCCGCTTCGTCAAAAAAGCTCCGTACTGGTTGCCTGGAACGAAGCAGATCCCTTGGCTCTCTTCTTTGTCCCAGACCGAAAGGCCCGCCTTCCGCGCTATGTTTCGCACCTCCTCTTTGGTGTAATCGCCAAGGGGGGTCAACATCCGATCCAAGGTCTTTCGCTCGAGACGGAAGAGGAAGTAGGTCTGGTCCTTCCTTTCCTCCTTCGCCCTTTTCAGCAGGACGCCTTCCGCAGTCTGCTCGATCCGGGCGTAGTGGCCGGTGGCCACATATTCCGCGCCCCACGCCTTTGCTTTTTGCGGAAGACGGCCGAACTTCATCTTTTCGTTGCAGAGTACACACGGGTTGGGAGTGCGCCCTTCCTGGTATTCCTTCACAAACGGTGAGATGACTTTCTCTTCGAATGCTTCGGCCTCATCGAGGACGAAGTGGGGAATTCCCAGCCGATGGGCGACGAGGCGCGCATCGGAGATCGACTCGGGCCCGCAGCATTTTTCCTGGGAATGAGAAAGGCATGAGTCGGACCAGACCTTGAGGGTAACGCCGATCACCTCGTATCCCTGCTGTTGGAGAAGATAAGCGGCAACCGAGGAGTCGACTCCCCCGCTCATCCCTACGACGACTCTGGTCTTGGTTGACATTCTCTCTTCTCTGGGCTGGCGGTCTGAGGAACCCGCAGAGGCCCGGCGCTCCCCACCGGTTGGATCGCGAAGCCGGACGATTTCGTCTCAGGCTGCTTCTCGTTCGGAGCGGCGGCGAAGGATGGGCAGACGCTTCCCTTCCACGACGGGGCGGCTGATGATGACTTCTTCCAGGTCAGTTCGGGAGGGAAGATCATACATGACTTCCAACATGATCTTCTCCAGCGCGGAGCGAAGGCCGCGCGCACCCGTCCCCTTCCGGATGGCCTCTTGGGCGAGCAGCCGTAGGGCATCTTTGGTCAAGGAGAGCTTAACCTGGTCCATCGCCAGCAGTTTCGCGTACTGTTTGACCAGTGCGTTCTTTGGCTCGGTCAG
>JAQUAR010000307.1 GCA_028687155.1 Methylacidiphilaceae bacterium
CTTCCCCGGGGAAGCCCGTCTGGCCATTCGCTGCTCCGGTACCGAACCCAAGGTGAAGTTCTACCTCTTCCACCGGACCGAGGCGGAGGACGACCTCCGCGCTCTGGAGAAGCGGGCGGAAGCGCTCCTCTCCTCTTGGTGGCAGACCATCGACGCGGAGGTGGGCCGGCGGCTTTCCTGATGAGGTCTCCCTTTTCCGGCGGCATCCCCGCGATCGATCTGGCCATCCTTCTCCTCTATCTGGCCGCCGTCCTCTGGGTCGGTCTAAGGGCGGGGAAACGACCAAAGACCGTGGAGCAGTTCACGCTCGGCGGCCACCAGATGCCATGGTGGGCAGTCCTCGGCTCGTTGATCGCAGCAGAAACCAGCGCGGCTTTTTTTCTCGGCACGCCGACGGAGGGCTACGCTCTCGGCAATTACGAATACCTCCAACTCGCGCTAGGGACGGTCCTCGCTCGCGTCCTGGTCGCCTACCTGTTCGTAAAGCCCTACTTCACTTACCGGGTCACCTCGATCTACCAATTCCTGGCTCTCCGCTTCGGAACGAAGACCAAATCCGCCGCTTCCGCCACCTTTCTCTTGACCCGGCTGCTCGCCTCCGGAGCCCGCCTCTACGTGGCCCTCATCCTGCCGGTGCTCGCCGTCAAGCTACTCTGGGGACGACCGATGTCCTCCGGACAGGAGCTCTGGATTTACGCCGCCGCCGCCCTTCTCCTGACCCTCTTCACGACGATCTACACCGTCGCGGGTGGAATCCGAGCCGTGATCTGGACCGACCTGCTCCAAGCGGGCCTCATGCTCTCCGGCGGCATCCTGACTCTCCTCCTCCTCTTTCACAGGATCCCGTGGACCTCGAGCTCTCCCTTCACGGAAGCGGCACACCTGCTGTCGGCTCTCCCTTGGGCGAAAACGGGGCTCAACCCACAGAAGGATCTCTGGGAAAACCTAGGCGCGGTGCTCTCCTCCGACTATACGATCTGGGCCGCCCTGATCGGCTCCACCTTCACGACGATGGCAACCCACGGGGCAGACCAGGACCTCGTGCAGCGCCTTCTCACGGCCAAGAGCTATCATCGGAGCCGGCTCTCGCTGATCCTTTCGGGGCTGACCGACGTGCCCCTGGTCTTCCTCTTCTTGACGATCGGGATCTTTCTCGGCCTGCTCGCGCGCTCCGCGCACGACCCCCATCTTCCTGCACAAGCGAACGAAGTCTTTCCCTACTTCATTCTCTGCCAAACCCCTTCCGGCATTCGAGGCCTTCTGCTGGCAGCCATCTTTGCGACCGCGATGGGCTCTCTCTCGGCCGCCCTGAACGCGCTGGCCACCTCTTTTTGCGAAGATTGGGCCTTTCGACTCCTCCCGGCCGCCTCCGACCAGAAAAGCCGGGTGCGTCTTCTCCGAGGCTCTACCGTGCTCTTTGCGCTCTTGAGCGTTGCGATTGCCTGTGCGACCGCGTTCTTCGCACTCCATTCTCCCCGATTGCGCATCCTCCCGATCGTCCTGGGCCTTTTTGGATACACCTACGGTCCTCTTTTGGGCGTCTTCCTCCTCGGGGTTCTCACCCGAACCCGGGGAAACGACTTCGGGAACTGCATCGCAATGGCCTGCGGCTTGGCAGTGGTCACCATCCTCAGCGGAGTGCCGCAGGCCGTTCTGGGAATCTTCTCGCCGGGAGCGGGGGCTCGGCTCTCCTGGCTCCCCTGTATCTCCTTCCCATGGCGCGTCTTTGTGGGAAGCTGCGCCACCCTTCTCGTCGGCCTCTGCTTCCGCTCCTCCTCGCAGCCTTATCCGGCAGCGGAAGCGGCCAAAAGCTCCTTCTGATACAAGGAGACGGCCTCGTCTAGAGTTGCCCCTTCAAGAGTGATCGCCGAGATCGCGTTGCAGAATGCGACGGCTTCCGGCAGCGACCGCTGATGAATATTTCGGCCCGTCGCGTTCCCCGCAGCCCCCGCCTCGTGGATCTGCGCATGGAGTCGCTTCAGGAAGTCGGGCACGCTCGTCTCCTTCCCCCCGGCGCAGATCAGCCGCGTGCGCCCCGCAGCGAGAACCGCCTCCCGTAGCGCGGCCGCGTTCCCCCCATCCTTTACCTTCGGCGCGTTCACCTTGACGAAATCGGCTCCCAGGCAAGCGGCGAGCCCCGCTACCCCCGCAATCAGGTGTGGATCAAGCTCCTCGGAGACGGCCGCACCCCTCGGATAGGCCCAAAGAATCGCCAAGAGGCCGCGCTGGTGGGCCTCGAAAACCAGCCGTGCCGCCTCCCGCAGCATCTCCGGCTCCGCCCGGCTTCCCGGGTAGATGGTATACCCGACAGCCAGGATGGGCAGGGAAGAGGACTCCCGGAAGAGGTCAAGCTGCTCGAAGGAGAGCCACTGACGGCTCTCCGGATCGCTCATCTTGGTGGGGACCAGATGCGTCTTGCTGTTGAGCTTCGCCACGTAGCGTATGCCTGGGTAGTCCGCCCCGTAGCGGGCGATCAACCCGACTTGGGTCGCCATGACCCCGATTCGAGCACGCGAGGCGATGCGGAAGAGATGCTCGGGGTCGGCGTCATCCTCGGAGATTCCAGGGCCGTGGAAATCGTCGTTCAGATGCTCGACCTTCTGGTCGGCGGCCATCATCATCACCCGCCCCGTTCCCCGGGTCATCTCTCGAAAGTTCTGCTCGTAGAGCGCTCTCCGCTCCACCGGGACGTCGAGCGGCGCTTTTTGCGTAGGCGTAAGTCTCATCGATCCTCCTGGAAGTTTGCCCCGGCCGGAACCCGAGCGACGTCGCCGGCGACCGAGAGCGTGATTGACCATCAGC